>CAJMPM010000134.1 GCA_905215225.1 uncultured bacterium | reverse complement strand
CGCCCCCGCGCTCGAGTTCTTCCGCCGCGGCATCCCCGTGTGCATGGGCACCGACGCCTACACCCACGATATGCTCGAGAGCCTCAAGGTCTTCCTGATCATTCAGCGCCACAATGCCGCCATGCCCAACGTGGGCTGGTGCGAGGCCATGACCATGCTGTTCGAGAACAACGCCAAGATGGCCAGCAAGTACTTCGATCGCAAGCTCGGTGTGCTCGAGGCCGGCGCCGCTGCCGACGTCATCGTTATGGACTACAAGCCCTTTACGCCGCTGAGCGAGGAGAACATCGACGGCCACATGCTCTTTGGCATGATGGGCAAAAACTGCCGTACCACCATCATCAACGGCAAGGTCCTGTACAAGGATCGGGAGTTCGTTGGCATTGACGAGGAAAAGATCAACGCGTGGACCATGGCTGAGTCCAAGAAGCTCTGGAGCACGCTCAACGAACGCACCTACTAATTACAAGTAGATTCACGCGCGTCGGATGTTTCGCCGCGTTCGACGCGCGTATAGGCGGCCTCCGCGGGGTCGCCGGCGCTGTGCTAGCGCTACACCGTATTTGCGCCCGCCGCGCGGTCTCGCCGGGCGTTACAGAGAGGAGCTCATTATGAGCGACATCATGAGGCCGATCCCGTTTTCGCAGCTGATGAACTGGATCATCGAGGAGCACAAGACTCAGGGCGCCGTCTTTGGCGTGCGCAAGATGGTCACGACCAACCAGGAGGGCGCGCTTCCCATTTTTGACGAGCGCATCGAGACTCCGTTTGGCCCGGCCGCCGGTCCCAACACGCAGCTTGCCCAGAACATCGTGGCCTCTTATGTGGCCGGTTCCCGCTTCTTTGAGCTTAAGACCGTTCAGGTTATGGACGGCGAGGAGCTCTCCAAGTGTGTGAACAAGCCCTGCATCGTGGCGCAGGACGAGTGCTACAACTGCGAGTGGTCGACCGAGCTCGAGGTTCCGCAGGCCTTTGCCGAGTACGTGAAGGCATGGTTTGCCTGCCACCTGATCGCTCGCGAGTACGGCCTGGGCAGCCCGGACGGCTTTGTCTTCAACATGTCCGTGGGTTATGACCTGGCGGGCATCAAGAGCCCCAAGGTCGACGCCTACATCGAGGGCATGAAGGACGCCAGCGGCTCCGACGTCTGGAACGAGTGCCGCGCATGGGCGCTCGCCAACCTGGACAAGTTTGAGCATGTCGACGCCGCGTTCGTCGAGTCCATCCCGGCACGCGTCTCCAACTCCATCACCGAGTCTACCCTGCACGGCTGCCCGCCGGCCGAGATCGAGCGCATCGCGACCTATCTGATCACCGAGAAGGGCCTCAACACCTACATCAAGTGCAACCCCACGCTGCTGGGCTATGAGTTTGCCCGCCAGCGCCTCAACGAGCTGGGCTTTGACTACATCGTCTTCGATGACACGCACTTCCGCGAGGATCTGCAGTGGGCCGATGCCGTGCCTATGTTCGAGCGCCTGATTGCCCTGTGCGCCGAGCGCGGCCTGGAGTTTGGCGTCAAGCTGACCAACACGTTCCCCGTCGACGTGACGAGAAACGAGCTGCCCTCCACCGAGATGTACATGTCGGGCCGTTCGCTGTTCTCGCTGACCATCGAGGCTGCCCGCCGCATTACCGAGCAGTTCGATGGCAAACTGCGCATCAGCTACTCCGGCGGTGCCACGGTCTACAACATCCGCGCCCTGTACGATGCCGGCATTTGGCCCGTTACCCTGGCGACCGACGTGCTCAAGCCCGGTGGCTACGAGCGCTTTAGCCAGATGGCTGGTGAGTTTACCGATCTGGACGGCAAGCCGTTCGCGGGTGTCTCTCTCGACGCCGTGACCGCGATTCAGACCGATTCGCTCACCAACCCGCTATACAAGAAGCCGCTGCGCCCGCTGCCCGACCGCAAGGTCGCCGGCAAGAGCCCGCTTTCCGACTGCTTTACCACGCCGTGCCGCACGAGCTGCCCCATCCAGCAGGATATTCCCGCCTACTTGGCGGCTGTTGACGAGGGCCGCTACGAGGACGCACTCAACATCATCATCGAGCGCAACGCCCTGCCGTTCATTACCGGCACTATCTGCCCGCATCCCTGCGGCCGTGCCTGCGAGCGTGCGTTCTACGAGCCCGAGGGCGCCCAGATCCGCGCCAGCAAGCTCAAGGCCGCCCGCGAGGCCATGACCGCCGTGCTGCCCAAGCTGCGCGCCCAGGCCATCGCCAACGACGGCGAGCGCAACGTTGCCGTTATCGGCGGCGGCCCGGCCGGTCTGGCGACGGCGTTCTTCCTGACGCGCGCTGGCGTGCCCGTCACCATCTTCGAGGCCCGCGATTCGCTCGGCGGCGTGGTCCGTCACGTCATCCCCGAGTTCCGCATTGCGAGCGATGACATCTCCCACGATGCCGAGCTCTGCCTGGCCTTTGGCGCCAAGGTGCAGCTCAACGCTCGCGTGGAGTCCATCGGCGAGCTCAAGGCTCAGGGCTTTACCGACGTTGTCGTGGCCACCGGTGCCTGGATGCCCGGCTCTGCGGGCTTGGGCGAGGGCGCCG
Organism: uncultured bacterium; assembly: GCA_905215225.1. Taxonomy (GTDB): domain Bacteria; phylum Actinomycetota; class Coriobacteriia; order Coriobacteriales; family Coriobacteriaceae; genus Collinsella. The sequence goes on along the minus strand of CAJMPM010000134.1, from coordinate 2,359 downwards.
AGCTCGACGTGCTGGAGTTCCTCGAGGCCGCCAAGAGGGGCGAGAAGCTCGAGCTGGGCGAGGACGTCGTGGTCATTGGCGCCGGCAACACCGCCATGGATGCGGCCCGCGTGGCCAAGCGCCTGGCTGGCGTGAAGAACGTGCGCCTGGTGTATCGCCGCACCAAGAAGCAGATGCCCGCCGACGAGGAAGAGCTTGATCTTGCTCTTGCCGATGGTGTTGAGTTCTGCGAGCTGCTGGCCCCCAAGGCGCTTAACGACGCCGTGCTGACCTGCGACGTCATGGAGCTTGGCGAGCCGGATGCAAGCGGCCGTCGCAGCCCCGTTGCCACGGGCGAGACCGTTGAGCTTCCCGCCACCACGGTGATCTGCGCCGTGGGTGAGGGTATCGATGCCAGCCTGTATGATGCCGCGGGCGTCGAGCACGACCGTCGCGGCCGCCTTGCCGCCACCTCCACTGGCGTCGAGGGCGTTTGGGCTGCGGGCGACTGCCGCCGCGGTCCTGCCACCGTGGTCGAGGCTATTGCCGATGCCGCCGAGGTCGCCCGCGCCATCGCCGGCGTGGACTTTAACAAGTACGCCGACTGCAACGAGCAGGCCGGTCGCGAGGACACCTGCTACGAGCGCAAGGGGTCGCTGTGCCGCGACAAGCGCAACTGCACCAAGACCCGCTGCCTGGGCTGCGGCTCGGTGTGCGAGGTCTGCTGCGACGTGTGCCCCAACCGCGCCAACGTGGCAATTAAGGTGCCGGGCCTGGCCAAGCATCAGGTCGTCCACGTCGATGGCATGTGCAACGAGTGCGGCAACTGCGCCGTGTTCTGTCCCTACCAGGAGGGCCGTCCCTACAAGGACAAGCTCACCCTGTTCTGGAGCGAGCAGGACATGGAGAACTCCGAGAACGAGGGCTTCCTGGCTGTGGACGAGGACCACTTTAAGGTCCGCGTCGCCGGCACGGTCCGCACCGTCTCGGTCGATGCCGTCAACACCGGCCTTCCCGAGGCCGTCCGCCTGACCATCAGGGCTGTGCGCGACAACTATCCGTATCTCCTTAAGAAATAGGCGAGTCTCTTATGGCCAAATCCATTCAACATAACGTGGCCTACGTTGCCTGCGGAAGCGGTTGCGCCTCCGCAGGCTGCGACGCCCGCTGCAGCGAAGGCTGCATTGGCTGTGGCGCCTGCGTCACGGCCTGCCCCCACGGTGCCATTGCGCTGGTCGATGGCATCGCCCGCGTGGATCGCTCAAAGTGCACGGGCTGTGGCCTGTGCGGCATGGCGTGCCCGCAGCGCGTGATTGCCTTCGTCCCCGGCTACCAGAACATTCTGGTGCGCTGCAACAACACCGATAAGGGTGCCATTGCGCGCAAGATTTGCGACACGAGCTGCATCGGTTGCGGTATGTGCGCCAAAAAGTGCCCTGCCGGCGCTATCCGCATCGAGGACAACTGCGCCCATATCGACGGCGTGGACTGCCTGTCGTGCGGCATGTGCGCCGTCGTCTGCCCGCATGGCGCCATCCACGACCGCACCGGCATCGCCGCCGGCGTGTAGAAGGGAATCACCATGGCACAGGAATTCACTTTTACCGTTAACGGTGTCGAGCACACGACGACGGAGAATAAACCACTGCTGCGCTATCTGCGCGACGACCTGCACATTCACTCCGCCAAGGACGGCTGCTCCGAGGGCGCCTGCGGCACCTGCACCATCCATGTGGACGGTGCGGCCGTCAAGGCGTGCGTGCTGACCACCGCTCTTGCCGCCGGCCGCAACATCGTGACCGTCGAGGGCCTGCCCGAGGACGTGCGCGAGGCCTTTGTGTACGCCTTTGGCGCCGTGGGCGCCGTGCAGTGCGGTTTTTGCATTCCCGGCATGGTCATGGCGGGTGCGGCGCTCATCGCCGAGGACCCCGAGCCCACCGGGGAGCAGATCAAGTACGCCATTCGCGGTAACGTCTGTCGCTGCACCGGCTACAAAAAGATTATCGAGGGCATTGCGCTGGCCGCTGCGGTGCTCCGCGGCGAAAAGCAGATCGACGAGGATCTGGAGCGCGGCGATGACTACGGCGTGGGCAAGCGAGCCTTCCGCATCGACGTGCGCAAGAAGGTGCTCGGCGAGGGCAAGTATCCCGACGACATCGACGAGCTCGATCAGCCGGGCCTGACCTATGCCAGCGCCGTGCGCTCCAAGTATCCGCGCGCCCGCGTGCTCTCCATCGACACCTCCAAGGCCGAGGCCCTGCCCGGTGTGGTGGGCATCCTGCGCGCCGAGGACGTGCCGGTCAACCAGGTCGGCCACCTTATCCAGGACTGGGACGTCATGATCGCTCAGGGCGAATTCCGGAAGTTTCTGCTGTCCAGT
>CAJMPM010000133.1 GCA_905215225.1 uncultured bacterium | reverse complement strand
GCAGCCCCGACCCGCGGTCACGAGCGGGGGCTCCTATCTTTTTAGTGCCCTCGGATTGGGTCATAGTGTCTGTCGTTTTTCTACCAGCGTCGTTGCCAAAGCTGGCACTTGGAGACGCTCCTTTTTGCGGTAGTCATTGGGGACGTTCTTGTTTGACTAGTCGTTTAAGAACGTCCCCAACGACTACCCGGGGGAGTTGCCTTACCTCGTGGCGGTCTTCTAGCAGAAAAACCGAGTGAGTAGGCTTTTTGCAGGAGGCCAAGCATGCCCCAAAACGCCACAGCTCTGACCTGCAGTTTTATAGATCATTTGTCGCGACGTGCTCGGCAAGTTCAAAAAAGTCTACTCACTTGCATCCGAAACGCACCAGATAGGCAAAAAAACCGCCGCAAGAGGTCCCCAGCCCCTTCGCGGCGGTCATACGCCTCTGATTTTGCGACGATTTTGCCCGCTTGTTACTCGCTGTAGCGGGTGGCGATGGCAGCTTGCACCATGCCAGTGCTCATGAGGTAGGTCACCAGGAAGTATCCGCCATAGGCTGCCAGGAAAATCGCACAGGTAAGGCCCACGGTGCCACCGATGCTCATATTTCCGAAAATGCTCACCAGCTCGATGATCACCTTAAGTGCCACAAAGGAGTGCGCCAGGCCCACTGCCAGCGGGAACAGGAAGAATACCGCTTGCTGCGCCATCACCGAATGGCAAATCTGGCGGTCCTCACAGCCGATCTGTGCCAGCACACGATAGCTGCGGCTGCCGTCGGCCACGTTGGAGAGTTGCTGGATCGACAGAATCGCCGCGCACGCAACAACCAATACAAAGCCGATGTAGATGGCTAGGTAGCTAATAAGACCGTTCATTTGCGCTGCTTGCGCGTACATCTCGGAGCGTGTGATGAAGACTCCCCATGACCCCGGCTCCTTGCCGTCAACGAGCAGATTGTCGAGCACAGTGTATTTAATGCTCTCGTCTGCCTCGGTCGTATCCATCCCCTGTTTGTAGTTAACGAGCAGGCTACTGGAATACGGCTGCAGATTAAGTTGGGACAACAGCTCGTCGGCAACGACGACGGTACCCCCATTACTGCCCATCGCCGAGTTGGCGATGGCCGCCGTATCTTCGTCCGACTTATCGGTTGCGGGCTTGAGCGTATACCCGCCCAAGGTAAGGGTATGGCCGCCAGCCATATACTTGGTGTACATGTCGACAAGCTCGCCGCCCATATCACACGTGAGCAGATACTGGTCGTGACCGATGTGCACCGGCTTCTTGCCCATCATCTGGCGCAGTTTGTTGTACTGGCTCGCCGGCGTCACAAACAGACCCATCGCATCGGCATTGCTACCCCCGAGCGCCTTGGGAAGCTTTTCGCCCATGGCCTTGCACATTTCACTTGGGGTCACCGAAGGATTCGAGCCGCCAAACGGGTAACTCAGATACGAATCGATCTGCACATGCTCGCCGGCAACATCGGCGATATTGACCTTCTTGCCGGTCTCGTCGTTGTTGTCCGCCGACTTGCCCTTAATACCGTCTGCAACGTCATCAGGATCGATACGATTACCGTGCCATGCGGGGTACAAATCGACCGATGTATCGGCCAGCACCATGCGATCGGCTTCAGACGGATTGATGTACTCTTTGTAGTAGTCAAGCGTATCGGGCGTGTAATAGACATACGTCTGAGACACGTCAACAGGGTTATAGCGCTCCAGGTTTTCGTTCATCACATTGGCAATCGACATACCGCACGTCACCGAGGTGATGGCCAAAAACAGGAGCATCGCGATGACGCCCATCGAAAAGCACACCGTGTTGACCTTGGCCGCAAGCTGGCGCACGGTAAACATGTTGAGGCCGCGCCAATACACGCCGCGCAGGCTCTGCAGCAGCTTAATGAGCATGCCCGAGAGTCCCCAGAACAGGGCAAAGGTGCCCACGGTAACCATGGCGGTCGTAATACCAAACTGGTTCATGGCCTCTTGCAGCTTGCTGTCCGTCGCGGTTAGCGGGAACCCATCACGTAGCAGACGGTAATAGGCCACGCCCACAAGCACCACGCCCACGGCAAAGATGGCAATCGCGATCCAGGGGTTGCGTGTCTTGATGCTCTCGTTGCGACGCTCGGCACCCATAAGCTCGATGAGTTTGGTACGACGCACGGCGCGAAGGTTCAGCAGTAGCGTGAGCACAAACATTACGAGCATGCAGACAAGGGTCAGGTTGAACGCATGCACCGAGAAAAAGAAGTGGAAATTGGCGATCTGTGTCTTAAAGAGCGAGGCCGTAAAGAACGTCATGAGCTGGGAGAGTCCCACACCCAGCACAATGCCGGCGACAAAGGCCACGACCGAGACAATCACCGTCTCGAGCGCCATGATCGTGGCGACGCGCCCACGCCCCATGCCGAGCACCTGGTACAGGCCAAACTCCTTCTTGCGGCGTTTCATGATGAAGTTATTGGCATACACCATCAAAAAGGCCATGACACCGGCCAAAAAGTACGTCAGGTCGCCGAGCATGCTGCCCATTACCTGCGCCAAGCCCTTTTCATCGATTCCGGCGATGTCGACCTGCATCGAGATGGTGTTAAAGGCATAGAAGACCGTGACGCCCAGGGTGAGCGTCAAAAGGTAGACGAGGTAGTCGCGGCCGGCGCGGCGGACGTTGCCCCAAGCGAGTTTACAGAGCATCGGAGCCCTCACCGCCCATCATGGCAACGACCTCCATAATGCGGTCGAAAAACTCTCGGCGGTCGGTGTCGCCGCGGCGCAGCTCGGTGAAGATCTTGCCGTCGCGGATAAACAACACGCGGCTCGTGTAGCTGGCAGCAAAGCTGTCATGCGTGACCATGAGCACGGTAGCGCACAGGCGGCGATTGAGGGCCTCCAGGCTCTCGAGCAGCAGGCGGGCGCTCTTGGAATCGAGGGCGCCGGTGGGCTCGTCGGCCATGATCATGGTGGGGTCGGTGACGAGCGCGCGAGCCGCGGCAACGCGCTGCTGCTGACCGCCGGACATCTGGTAGGGATACTTGTCGAGCACCTGGCTGATGGACAGGCGCGCGGCCACATCCTGCACGCGAGTCGAAATCTCTGCCGAGTTTGTGCGGGCGATGGTGAGCGGCAGGGCGATGTTCTCGCGCGCCGTGAGCGTATCGAGCAGGTTGGAATCCTGGAAGATAAAGCCGAGCTCCTCGCGGCGGAACTGCGAAAGCTTAGCCTGCTTCATGCGTGTTACGTCCTGCCCGTTGATGCGGATCGTGCCGCTCGTGGCGCTATCGATGGTCGAGACGCAGTTGAGCAACGTCGACTTGCCCGAGCCCGAGGCGCCCATGATGCCAACGAATTCGGCGCGGTTGACGGTAAAGCTGACGTCGTTGAGCGCGCGGGTCACGTTGCCCAGCGCTCCATATACCTTTTCGAGATGCGCGACCTCCAGTACCGGGGTCGCCATGTGCGTGGTTTGCATACCGAGTCCTTTCTTGCAATTAGTCTACGGCATCTATAGTCGCAAGAAGACGAGTCGGCTACCATCGATATGGCTTACGCTTGCCTTACCGTTGTGTAAGGTACGGGTAGCTAGCCTGTCACGTGTTGATGTTGAGAGAGGACTCCTGTTGAAGACTGTTCATGTTGCCGCTGGGATCATTCGCAAGGAAGGAGCTGACGAGCTGCTTGCCGTGCAGCGCGGCTACGGCGACATGCAGGGACTTTGGGAGTTCCCCGGTGGCAAGCTCATGCGCGGCGAGACGCCCGAGGACGCCGTGCGCCGCGAGCTCATGGAAGAGCTGCAGGTGAAGGTCAACAACCTGCGCGATTTCTACACCGTTGAGTATGACTACCCCGATTTTCATCTCTCCATGGAGTGCTACTACTGCTCGCTCGCCGATGAATCCGATGAGCCCCAGAAGCACGACCGCCAGCTCGATATCCGCTGGATTCCGCGCACTTCGCTTGCCACGGTGGAATGGATGCCCGCCGATAAGGGGCTTATCGATGCTCTGATTGAGTTGAAGGAAGATCGGCTTGAGGCCAACGGCACTGCCAACGACGCCGAGGCCACCACGACCGACGAGCCCGCCACCAAACCCAAGCGCGCACCGAAGCGCCGCAGCAAAAAGCGTCCCAAGCCCGGTCTGCTCGACGGCATCGATACCTCGGACCTCTCCGCTGACGAGCGCGAACTGGTCCGCCGTCGCGCCGCCATCAAAAAGTCCATGAAGGGCAACAAGCGCGCCAACACCAAGCCCGAGCTGCTCGTTCGCCAGCGCCTGCGCGCCGCAGGCCTTACGGGATACCGTCTGGAATGGAAGGTGCCCGGAAAGCCCGACATCGCCTTCCCCAGGCGCAAAATCGCCATCTTCGTCAACGGTTGCTTTTGGCACCGCTGCCCCAAGTGCAACCCGAGCCAGCCCAAGCGCAACGTTGAGTTTTGGGAGGCAAAGTTCCGTCGCAACGTCGAGCGCGACCGCGCTGCCGTGGCAGCACTCACTCAAATGGGCTGGACGCCCATAACCATCTGGGAATGCGAACTCAAAAAGGACCGCATCGACGCCACGATGGAAAAGGTCATCGAACAAGTACGTGCCGCTGCACCGCAGCGCTAGGAACGAGCCGTCCACACGCCCCACACAGGCGAGCCACATCCGCGCCACAAACCTTAGAAAGCCCTTAAGCTCAAAACCTTTCAAGAGTGTTACTCAATAGCCTTGACCTGCGGTTTCATCGTAACACCAAACCAGGTTAAGCCTTTCTTTAGAGCTTCTTTGCAGCAGCCGCGGCATAATACTGCCAACGCACGGGACCTAGCAGCATTCCCCGAGCGCAATCTTTTGGTGGACATCGAGGAGGCCGCATAAGCATGCATTCTTCCAATGACGCAGCACAGCAGCCATCCCTAAAACATGCAACCCTAATCTCCGTCCAAGC
>CAJMPM010000132.1 GCA_905215225.1 uncultured bacterium | reverse complement strand
GAGGAAGAAGGGCGTGAAGGGAGCGAAGAGCGTTGCTGCCTAGGCTAGCCCCTTGTCACACAAACTACCGAAGCCTCGTTTTTAGCGAGCTGGCGAGTCCGCCGGCAGGCGGGCGAAGCCGGTGCGGATCCGCGCAGCGGATACGCGGACGTCCTTTCGCCCGCACCATTAAATGAAAGAGCTCCCAGCAATGGGGGCTTTTTTGTTATGGGCCTCCTGTTGGTGTCACGTGGCTGCTTCGTGCGGGTATCCTAGTGCCAACGTGTGCCTATCAGAGGAGAGACCATGCTGTTGTCCGGTATTATCGCTGCTCTTACGAGCCTTCTACTTCCCATCATCATTTTGTTGCTGCTGCTTCCCAACGCCTGCTATGTCGTTGAACAGCAGCATGCCGTGATCATCGAGCGTCTGGGCAAGTTTAACCGCATCGTCAACGCGGGCTTCCACATGAAGGTGCCCGTGATCGACCGCAAAGCCGCCACGGTGAGTCTGCGCACCATGAAAAACGGTTTTGGCATCGACGTTAAGACCCAGGATAACGTGACCATCGGCCTTGAGGTCTCTGCTCAGTACCACGTGAGCTATGACATGGGCGCCGGCCCGGCAGATTCGGGTATCTACAAGAGCTACTACATGCTGCAGGAGCCCGTCGACCAGATGCGTGACTTCATCACCGACGCCCTGCGCTCTTCGATTCCCGTCTACACACTCGATGAGGTCTTTGCCAAGAAGGATGACATCGCCAAGGATGTCAACGCTACCGTTTCCGAGCAGATGGCCGCCTACGGCTTCACCCTCGTGTCGACGCTCATCACCAAAATCGCACTGCCGACCGAGGTCGAGAACTCCATGAACGACATCAACGCCGCCCAGCGCAAGCGCGCTGCGGCACAGGAGCTCGCCGAGGCCGACCGCAGCAAGCGCGTCACCGAGGCGACCGCCGAGGCCGAGGCTATGGAAAAGGCGGGCGAGGGCATCGCCAACCAGCGCAAGGCCATCGCGCTGGGCATCAAGGAATCGCACGAGATCATCCAGGAGACGGGAGTCGGTAACGACGAGGCCAACCAGCTGTTCATGTTTACGCAGTGGTCCGAGATGATGACGGAGTTCGCTCGTACGGGTAAAACCTCGACGGTCGTGCTGCCGAGCGATTTCTCGCAGTCAGCCTCGATGTTCGAGCAGATGCTGACCGCCGGCAAAGTTCAAAACGATTCGAAGGAGTAGACGCGCGTGAAATATACCGTCGTTTGCGTCGGTAAGCTCAAGGAGCGCTTTTGGAAGGACGCGTGCGCTGAGTACACCAAGCGCCTAGGTGCCTATGCCAAGGTGGATATCCGCGAGGTGGCCGATATCGACCCGGCTAAGGCGGGCGGCGTGGATGCCGCGCGCGACAAGGAGGGGGCGGCGATTCTTGCAACCCTGCCGTCTCGAGCGCATGTGATCTTGCTGGCCATTGAGGGCAAAGAGCGCTCGAGCGAGGAGCTTTCGGCGCGGCTCGATGATCTTATGCTGCGTGGTAACAGCGACATCGCCTTTGTGATTGGCGGGTCGGACGGCGTGAGCGATGACGTGCGCGCACGAGCCGACGAGATGCTCAGCTTTGGACGCATTACCTTGCCGCATAACCTGGCGCGCGTGGTGCTGCTGGAGCAGATTTACCGCGCCTGCAAGATCAGCCGTGGCGAGCCGTATCACAAATAGTTTGGCAATACGAAACAATGCCGTGGGACAATAGCCTTCGTTTTGAAGAGCGTGTCTGAGAGGACTATGAGATATGAGGATTGGATTTGTCGGTTTTGGCAATATGGCGAGCGCTATGGCCGATGGCTTGATCGCCGCCGGTGCGGCTGCGAGCGACATGTGTGCTTGCGCGGGCCACTACGACGCCTTGGTTGAGCGTTGTGAAGCGCGTGGGATGGTTGCCTGTCATGACGCGGCGGAGGTTGTTGCCGCATCTGATATCGTGGTCGCTGCAGTCAAGCCGTATATGATCGAGAAAGTCTTCGCTCCGCTCAAGGATGCCCTAGCCGACAAGGTTGTCCTTTCGGTCGCCTGGACTTGGGATAGCGCCAAGTGGGAAAAGGTCCTGCCGGGTGTCGCGCATATCTCGACGGTGCCCAACACGCCGGTTTCAGTGGGCGAAGGCGTTATCGCCTGCGAGAAGTCCTCTACGCTCAATGACAAGCAGCGTGCCGTGGTGCTCGACCTGCTCGGTAAGCTTGGCACTGTCGTCGAGCTCGATACGAGCCTGCTGTTTGTGGGCGGCACCGTGGGCGGTTGCGCACCGGCATTTGTCGCCATGGCGATTGAGGCCTTGGGCGACGCGGCCGTCAAGCACGGTATCCCGCGTGCCGATGCCTATCGCATTGTGAGCCAGATGGTGCTGGGTACGGCAAAGCTGCAGCTTGCAACTGGCCAGCATCCTGCGGCGATGAAGGATGCCGTATGCTCGCCCGGCGGTGCCACCATCAAGGGCGTCGTCGCGCTCGAGGACGCCGGCATGCGCAGCGCCCTGGTCAAGGCCATCGACGCCACCCTCCAGTAAAACCCGCCATTTAGGGACAGGTTTATTTTGGCAGGTTTTTCCTGCGGTTTTGTCGCATGTGCGAAAAGCGCCCCGCAACTGGCTCAATTCCAGTTGCGGGGCGCTTGCGTTTTCCCAGATAAAACCGACCAAAATAAACCTGTCCCTTTTTGGCAGGTTAGTCCCAGAAGCTGTCTTCCTCATCCTCGGACTTGGGTCCGCGGTCGACGTACATCTTATGGGTGCGCTTCTCCATTACAAAGGCAAGAATCGCAAATAACAGGATGCCGCCGGCGAAAAGGATGGCAAAACCGGTGCGGGTGCCAAACAAAAAGGAAAAAACTGCGTCCATTGGGTGCCTTCTTGCGTAGTTGGGTTGGGTCGTAAACGCTCATAAGTATATACTTGCCCATACATGTACAAGGTTGCAACCTAAATGGAATGTATATCGCCGGAGGATCTAATGCTTGATATCAAGTTTGTTCGCGAGAACCCCGATGCCATCGATACCGCCATGGCTAACCGCCAGACGTCTTGGGATCGAGAGAAGTTCTTTGAGCTCGACGACGAGCGTCGTGCCGTCATCACCGAGGTCGAGGAGCTCCAGGCCACGCGTAATGCCGAGTCCAAGAAGATCGGCGCCCTGATGAAGGAAGGCAAGAAGGACGAGGCCGAGGCCGCCAAAGAGGCCGTGCGCGCCGTCAACGAGAAGATTGACGGTCTGGCCGAGCGCCGCACTGCTCTCGAGCAGGAGCAGTACGACTTCATGGCTCACCTGCCCAACATTCCTTGCGAGGCCACGCCGTACGGTAAGGACGAGGACGAGAACATCGAGCGTCGCCGCTGGGGTACCCCGCGCGAGTTCGACTTCGACTTTAAGCCGCACTGGGATCTGGGAACCGACCTCGACATCCTCGACTTCGAGCGTGGCAACAAGCTCTCCGGCAGCCGCTTCACCGTTCTCGGTGGCGCCGGTGCCCGCCTGGAGCGCGCCCTTATCATCTTCTTCCTGGACACGCACACGAGCCGTGGCTTCAAGGAGTGGTGGCCGCCCATCGTCGTCAAGCGTCAGACCATGTTCGGTACGGGCCAGCTGCCCAAGTTCGAGGATGCCGCCTATCACGTCTCGGGCGACAACTTCCTGATCCCCACCGCCGAGGTCGTGCTTACCAACCTGCACGCCGGCGAGGTTCTCGATGCCGACACCCTGCCGCGTCGCTACACCGCCTTCACCCCCTGCTTCCGCGAGGAGGCCGGTTCCGCCGGTCGCGACACCCGCGGCATCATCCGTCAGCACGAGTTCGACAAGGTCGAGATGGTCAAGTTCGCTAAGCCGGAGGAGTCCGACGAGGAGCTCGAGAGCATGACCGCCGAGGCCGAGTACCTGCTGCAGCAGCTGGGCCTTCCGTATCGCGTGATTAGCCTGTGCACCGGCGACTTGGGCTTCTCTGCCCGTCAGACCTACGACGTCGAGGTCTGGCTGCCGAGCTACAACGCCTACAAGGAGATCAGCTCCTGCTCTAACTGCGGCGATTTCCAGGCCCGTCGCGCCAACATCAAGTATCGCGACCCCGAGAACTTCAAGGGCTCGCGCTACCTGCACACCCTCAACGGTTCCGGCCTGCCGGCTGGCCGCACCATGGCCGCCATTCTGGAGAACTACCAGAACGCCGACGGCACCATCACGATCCCCGAGGTTCTGCGTCCTTACATGGGTGGTCTCGAGAAGATCGAGCCGGTCGCGTAAGTTGGCTGCATAGGGGATATGCAAGGGCGCTCCTTCGGGGGCGCCCTATTTCGTGCGCAGGTCCATACCATGCCGTGCGGACAGCTCAATAGAAAACACACGAACAACTGTTCTGTATACAGCCATCTACCTGCTATGCTTTTGCTAAATAAGAGCGAGAGAAAGGGGACGCGATGGAGCTGTTTGATGATCGGGTGGTTTTGTTTGAGAGCGACGAGGGCGGGGAGTACCTGCTTGTAACGTGTGAGCCGTCTGGCATGGGTGGCCTGGTGGTTCGACAGACGAGCGAGGGTCCGTTGACACAATGGTGCTTTGAGGAGTCGCCGCATGTGGTCGAGACCTTTGTGACGCACGAGGGACTTGTGGCGCTGGAGCACTTCTATGGAGTTGGGACTTCCAACCAGGTCGCGCGCATGCTGAGCATCTCGTCTGCCGATTATGATTGTGCCCAGCGGGTGAGATCGCTCCTGAGGGAACTTGATGCCAAGTTCGACGTGATCGAAAAGCCAATCGATCGTACGGGGAACAGCGGCATATGCGGAGCAGCATGACAAAACTGCATTCCACAAAAAAGTTTGAGATTGTGCTTGACTCCAATAAGCTAAAGTGGTTTTATATGTCTTGCGCTGCGGCGTTACCTCAGCTGGATAGAGGGTCTGACTACGAATCAGAACGTCATAGGTTCGAATCCTATACGCCGCACC
>CAJMPM010000131.1 GCA_905215225.1 uncultured bacterium | reverse complement strand
TAATATCGTCCTTTCAAAAGCGCCGCGACAGCGCCGTAGGTGACAAGATTCCTGCCATTGTACCCGAATGCCGCGCGCTCTTACCTGCGGCGCCCGCTCTCGAGCGTACGGTCGAATGCCCACACCCACCAACGCATCAGATGGGCCTGCGAGCCATCCGGTCGCTCGCGCGCCTGTTCTTCCAGATACAGTTCGGTCGCATGCCCACCAAAACGAACCTTATAGGTTGCCGTACGAATGCCGTGAACCGTTAGGCCAAAACCGGTGGATGAGACAATCTCGTCGATCGTAAAACAGCGACCGTCGACCCAGCAGACGGTAACCGGCACGACTTGTCCGCCCGCGAGGATGCGGGCCACGACGTCCACATACTGCTTGTGCACGCGTCGAGTTTTGCCATCTGTCTGTCGATATTCCATGCTCCCTATTATCGAACGCATGTTTGCATATTGTAAAGCGAACAGACTGTGGTTTTGGAGTGTCGGAGCGAACGAGCGTGTCCGCATGGCGTGATAGCAAAAAGAACACCCACGGTCAACAGGGCTAATATTCAATTTTAGTGCCAAAAAATTACTTCTCCCATCAGAACTCGGCAAAGAGACCCGCAGGAGGTGATACGATTTATCATGTTTTTGTAACGTGTCTGCAAACTTCGAGAAAGCCCATATATGGACGTAACGTTCTCAACCTTCCTCGGCCAAATTGTGTCGAACCCAGTCCTTGCCGTCACCGTGATCCTCGCGTTGGGCGCCATCTTCGTCAATGGATGGACCGACGCGCCCAACGCCATCGCGACCTGCGTCACTACGCGTTGCATGCCCGCCCGCGCCGCCATTCTCATGAGCGCCGCATTCAACTTCCTCGGCGTGCTCATCATGACGCACTTTAACGCGAGCGTCGCCAACACCATCTCACATATCGTCGACTTTGGCGGAAACAGCACCATGGCGCTCGCGTGCCTCTGCGCGGCGCTGTTCTCCATCGTCGTCTACGGCGCCACAGCGTCGCGTTTTGGCATCCCCACCTCGCAAAGCCACAGCCTTATCGCCGGCCTGACCGGTGCCGCTATCGCCCTCGGCGGCGCGAGCAGCGTCAACGTCCACGAGTGGATGAAGGTCATCTACGGCCTGGCGCTCTCCATCGGCCTGGGCTTTGTCATGGGCTGGATCCTGTGCAAGCTCGTCTCGATTCTTTTCGCCGCCGCCAACAGGCGACGCGCCAACGTCTTCTTTAAATACGCTCAGATCGCGAGCGCTGCGGCCATGAGCTTTATGCACGGCGCGCAGGATGGACAGAAGTTCATCGGCGTGCTCTTTTTAGGTGTCGCTTTTGCCAGCGGGCAGACGAGCGTCGGCGACGCCGGCATCCCCATCTGGATTATGCTGCTGTGCTCGGCAACCATGGGCATCGGCACCAGCGTGGGCGGCGAGCGCATCATCAAGTCCGTCGGCCAGAGCATGGTCAAGCTCGAAAAGTACCAGGGCTTCTCCGCCGACCTGGCGGGCGCCGCAAACCTGCTACTTGCCACCCTTACCGGCATCCCCGTGTCCTCCACGCACATCAAGACCTGCGCCATTATGGGTGTCGGTGCCGTCAAGCGCCTCTCGGCGATCAACTTCGGTGTCGTCAAGGACATGATGTTCACCTGGTTCTTCACCTTCCCCGCCTGCGGACTCATCAGCTTTGTCATGGCCAAGCTGTTCATGATGTTCATCTAGTCAAACCGAACGTCCATCCGGACCGCAACACTTCGCCCACCCGTCTTCGCCTCGAAAGGACCCACCCATGGCAAAGAAACCCGATTCGTTCTACTTTGACAACTACGTCGCCTGCGCCGACCTTGCTGTCCAGGCCGCAGAGTTGCTCATCAAGATTTTTGAGAACTTTGATCCCGCGCAGATCCACGGCATGCTCGAGGAGATGCATGCGATTGAGCATGCGGCAGACAAGAAGCACCACGAGCTCGAAGACGCCTTGCTCACCGCCTTTATCACCCCGCTCGAGCGCGAGGATCTGGATCTGATGAGCTGCTCACTCGACACCGTGCTCGACCGCATCGAGGGTGTCGTGCAGCGCGTCTACTTCACCAACATTCAGAGCATCCATCCCGACGCCATCGTCATCGCCCACAAGGTGACTGACGCCTGCCGCGCCATGAAAGACCTGATGGTCGAGCTTCCCAACTACCGCAAGTCCAAGACCCTGCGCGAGCTCGTCATCCAAATCACCACCATCGAGTCCGAGGCCGACGAGCTCTACATCAACGCCATGCGCAACCTGCACGTTAACGGCAAGGACCCGCTCGAGGTCATCGCTTGGCGTGACGTGTACGCCTTCCTGGAGTACTGCGCCGACTGCTGCGAGAATGTGGCCGATGTCGTGGATTCGATTGTCATGAAGAACAGTTAATTGGGGGTACATGTCCCACCGGTCGCGGGCCCGGCCACTAATAACCTTTTTCACTCCGGCTGCATGCAGAGTCGTTCAAAAGGTTATTAGTGGTCGGGCCCGCTCCCTTATGTACCACCATTGGGAACTTTGGCTGATAGTTTTAGCGCAACGGGGGTTTGGCTGAAGGGACCTTTGGTACCCGTTCGAACACTTTGGCCCTTGGTGAGCGTTTGGCTGATTGCCGCTTTGGGTACTCTTTGGGTTACTTCGGGTTTGTTTAATTTTTAATTGTTGGAGGGCTTGTATGTCGTATTTGGATCTGGCTCGGTCTCGGTATTCTTGTCGTTTGTTTGAGGACCGTTCTGTTGAGCAGGCTGTGGTGGATGCCATTGTTGAGGCTGGACGGATTGCTCCTTCTGCTTGCAATAATCATCCTTCTCGTGTGATGGTGTTGGATACGCCTGAGCTTCTGGAGAAGGCTGCTGCTTGTCAGCCTCGGTTTGCTCGTGATGGGTCTATCTTTGGGGCTCCGCTTGTCTTCCTTATTTGCAGCGTTACCGATGATGCTTGGGTGCGCCCGTATGACCAGATGAATTCCAGTGAAATCGATACGTCCATCGTGTGCGATCAGATGATGATGGAGGCCACCGAGCAGGGCCTAGGAACGTGCTGGGTATGCCATTTTAAGCCTGAGGTGGCACAGGAGCAGTTCAACCTGCCCAAGGGCGTCTATCCCTATCACATGCTCGTCTGTGGCTATCCTGCCGACCACATCGCCGATCCCGAGCATCGCGAGGCCCGCACCATTCCCCTCTCCGACTTCCTCCTCAAGTAGATTTTTGGGACATGCCTTAAAACCTACCCTTGACCGCTCACCCGTTTGCCGAGTTCTGCGTCACTAATGTGCAGGGCTCGGTTTTTTATGTTGCGCGCCCCGGTACAGTCATAAAAAAGGACCCGCAAGCTGCGGGCCCTTTCTAGGCGCTAAATGATAGCTGGATATTAGTCCAGGTCGTCGGCGGCGAAGTTGTCGATCGGTGCAAAGGGATCGGCAACGGGGATAACCGGCTCGGCGACGGGCAGCGGCTCGGCAGCAGGAACGGTCACAGCCGGAGAAGCAGCAGAACCGACCGGCGTGGAGGCCATAAGGTCGGACGGGAAGGAATTCTGCGCATCGTCCATGAAGTGCTGGATGAGCTTGAGATACTCTGCCTTGAACTCCTCACGGGAAGCCTTGAGACGATCGATCTCCTCGAGCTCGGCCTGCTTCTCGGTCAGAGCCTGGCGGATAACCTCGCGTGCCTTGGCGTCGGCCTCGTTGCGGATACGCTCAGCGTTCTCATTGGCATCGTTGACGATGGTCTCAGCGGTCTGCTGGGCAGCGATCAGGGCAGCGGAAATCTGGCGCTCCTGAGCGGAGAAGTCAGGGGCGGGAGCAGCCACGGGGGCGGCAGGAACGGCCTGGGCGGGAGCATCCTGAGCCTGGGCAAGCTGAGCCTGCGCATCGGCAAGCTGCTGCTCGGTAGCAGTCAGGCGACCCTTAAGGTCGACGATCTTAGCGAGCATAGCGTCAACCTCGGAGGACAGCGTCTCCAAGAAGACGTCGACCTCAGCAGGATCGTAGCCACGCTTGGCCTCAGAGAAAGTCTGAGCCTGGATGTCTGCAGGGGTAATAGCCATAACAAGTCTCCTTTTTCATCGCCTCGGCGCTACACGCCCGACGTAAGTTACTAAGTCAGTTCTACACGAGTATACCTATAAGAAGCTGCAGAACCAGCCTCTGCACCAACTGCAACGCAATAATCGCAACGACCGGCGAAAAATCGATACCGCCCATCGGCGGGATGAAACGACGGAACAGGTTGAGCCACGGACCGCACACGCTATCAAGCACCGCGGCAATATCCTGAAGCAAACCACCCTGCTTCATGGGAATCCACGTCATAAAGCAGTAGACGACAATGAGCGTGGAATAGAAGTTGAACAGCGTGTTGACCAGCTGGACGATAGTGTAGATGTTGATGGGAATCTCCTCGTCTTGTCTTTACTTAAGGTAGCCGTCGGCGCGCAGCTTCTTGAGGTCCGAATCCTTGACCTCGCAGCCGGCGGGCAGCACCATAAACACGCGATCGCCCACCTCTTTGACCGTAGCGCCCAGGCCGCAGGCAAAGCCAAAACTAAAGTCCAGGACACGCTTGGCGACCTCGGTGCGAACGCCAACAAAAATCAGCGCAACGGGCTGCTTGGTGCGCACGCGGCGGACAACGGTCTCGACATCGTCATAGCTCTCAGGGCGCAGGACATAGGCAGGCAGCTGCGGCGTGGCGTTAATGATGTTGTTTGCATAGGCCGAGGCGGCGCTCGGCGCAGAAGCGTGCGCAGGTGCAGCGGCACGAGCGCGGGCGCTCTCGGCATAACTCGACGGCGTGTCGTAAGCGCCGGGGCGATAGCCGCCTGCGGCACTATCCTGAGAACGCGACGGCGGATTGTACGTCGTTGCATGACGCGAGTCATCGCCGACCAGCTGGCCGGAGCGCGTATACACGGCGACCGACTCGGCCTCACCGCGGCGCGTCTGGCCCAGCAGGCCGTTACTCGGCTCGTCCTGGGAAT
>CAJMPM010000130.1 GCA_905215225.1 uncultured bacterium | reverse complement strand
CAAAAAAGCCAATAAACGCCGGAGCCACCAGCCACATCAGCACCGTGAGCAGGCAGCCGTACACCACCGAGATCGTCATGGCGTCCTTGAGCACCTGACGTGCGCGGTCGCCCTTGCCCGCGCCGGCGTTTTGCGCCGTGAGCGCGCTGACGGTGGCGCCCATGGAACTCGGCACAATGAACAAAAAGCTGATCATCTTCTCGACCAGGCCCACGGCGGCGGCGTCGACGAGCCCTCGGTGGTTGGCGATGACGGTGATAAACATAAACGCCACCTGGATGCAGCCGTCCTGCACGGCCACGGGCACGCCGATCTTAAGAATGCTGCCGAGCACCTCGGGCTGGGGGCGCAGGTCGCTGCGCTTAACGTGGATGTTCGTGCGGCGGCTCTTGAGCCACACGAGCGCGAGGGCAACGCTGGCCGTCTGGGCGGTTACCGTGCCGAGCGCCGCGCCCACGGGGCCGAGCCCCATGTGGCCGATAAACAGAAAGTCGAGCGCGATGTTGATGATGCATGCCACGCCGATCACGTACATAGGCGAGCGCGAATCGCCCAGCCCGCGAAAGATGGCCGAGAGGATGTTGTATGCGGCGATAAACGGAATGCCGACAAAGCAGATACGCAGGTAGGCGGCGGTTCCTTCGACTGCCTCGGCCGGCGTGCCAATGAGTGCCACGATCTGCGGGCACAGTGCGAGCAGGACAGCGGCCAGTACCACCGAGACACCCATAAAGAGCGTAATGGTGTTGCCGATGGCGGTCTCGGCGCGGTCAAACTGACGCGAGCCCACGGCGTGGCCGACGATGACCGTCGTTCCCATGGCCAGGCCCACAAGCGTCACGGTAATGATATAGAGCGTCTGCGCGCCATTACCCACGGCGGTGATGCCGGCGGCGCCGCTAAACTGCCCCATCATGTACAGGTCGGCCATGCCGTAGAGCATCTGCAAAAAGTACGAGAGCATATAAGGCAGGGCAAAGACCGCGATGGTCTTAAGGACATTGCCGCGTGTGAGGTCGTGTTCCATGGGCGGGGCACTTTCTGGCTGGGTTTGTTTACGTACCAGTGTAGTGAAAACCCTACAACGATTGTAGAGTCAAGGTTTGTGTCGACAGTGGGGCGAAAAAAGTCACGCTCCGAACACGATGCTTTGACCCCTCCATGCTCCTCACCTCGCCTCAAACCATCACAACATTCGACGTTTTTTGCCAAAATCGGGAAAAGCATCGAATGTTGTGATGGTTTTTCTGCCACTCGACCGGGTGGAATCGCTTTCTTGCGCACGAAGGTGTGTGGGCCCGTGGGCAGGGGAATAAGGTTGATTATCCGACTCCATTGGAGGGCTCATGGACCTGCCGATCGTCCTGTCCCATAAGACTGCCTGGCTGTACCACAACGTGGCGCGCCCGTCCGAGCCGCTCTCGCGAGCAAGCAGCCTATACGATGAGGACTCGCTTGCTAACGAGGCGGAGCCGACCGCGGGCCTGCCCAAATTGGGACTCGATGCCAAGGGGCTGAGGGCTTCAACGGCAGTTGGGATCGTTACCGACTATCTGGTTTCGCTTGGTATTCCACGAGAAGAGCTCGATCATATCGACACGCTCGTCAACTTTGATTTTGAGCGCTCGACGCCGGCTGGATTTAGGTGCCACGTGTTTGGGGCGCCGGTACCTCCAGGCCATCTTATCGAGGTGGCAGAGGGCCTTCTAGTGGTTGATGAGGCCATGTGCTTTGTCCAAGCGGGTTCGTGGATGAGCGAGCCCGAGCAGCTGGAATATGGCTACGAAATCTGCGCCCGATACCATTTGAATCATCTGTCGACAGGCGATTATATCGAGATGGGGCAGAGGTATACCGTTGCCGACTTGATTGCTTATTGCAATGAGAACCGATCTCGTCAGGGGGTCATGCGCGCGGCCGCCGTGCTCAAGCGCGTGCACGATGGCGCGCGGTCGCCCATGGAGACGGCCGCCGCAATCATGGTCGTAGCAAAACGTTCCCAGGGAGGGCTGGGATACGCCAAGATCGAGCTCAACCATCGGGTCGATGTTCCCAGCGAGTTCAAGTATCTCGCAAAGGCCGGGTATTTCGAGATCGACGTATATGCGCCTGCGAGCGGTACGGGGATTGAATACAACGGCTCGGACCATCTTGATAAACAGCGCAGTGCGTCGGATGCGGAGCGTATGACCGTGCTGAGCGCGCTGGGCTTTAGGATGATCGTCCTCACCGGGACTCAGTTTGCCCACCAGCTGCAATTGCACCGGGCGATGAATGCCATCGCGCTCGCTATGGGTCTTAAGTGCGACCGAAGCGAAGCGTTCCAGAAACGTCAAAACGACCTGCGAGAATTCGTGATTCGACACTGGGACGGCGGCCTTTAGGGGCGCTTTGGTCCTTCTACGGGGTGCCGTGGGCAGGCAGACCATCACAACATTCGACGTTTTTCGCCAAAAACGGGAAAAGCATCGAATGTTGTGATGGTTTGCGCTGAGGATGGGCTCGGAAGGTCCGTTTTGTTCGAGGCGACCTGTCCTGTCGTACGGGTGTCGGCATGATTCTCTCGTGGGGTATTATGTTTTCCGAAGAATAAAATGCCGCGTGAGGGGAGGGCTGCGTGGACGGGCACGTGCAACACGACGGCTTTGGCCGCGATATCAACTACCTGCGCATTGCCGTTACCGACAAGTGCAATTTCCGCTGCATTTACTGCATGCCGGCCGATGGCGTGGCGCCCCGCGCGCACGACGAGCTGCTCAGCGCCGAGGAAATCGCCCGCTTTGTGCGCTTGGTGGCGGGGGAGGGCATTCGCCGCGTACGCCTGACGGGCGGCGAGCCGCTGGTCAGCCGCCGTATCATCCCGCTTATTCGTGACATCCGCGCGATTCCGCAGATCGAGGACATCTCGCTCACCACCAACGGCGCCCTGCTGCCCAAGCTGGCGCCGCAGCTCAAAGATGCCGGGCTTAACCGCGTCAACATCTCGCTCGACACGCTCGACCCTACGCTGTTTGGAAAGATCACGCGCCTGGGTCGACTCGAGCAGACCATGGCTGGCATCGACGCGGCGCTGGCTTGGGGCTTTGAGCCCGTTAAGGTCAACTGCGTTGTAGTGCGCCGGCTCAACCAGGATGTAGCGGCCCTCGCGCGGCTGACCGTCGACCGCCCCATCCACCTGCGCTTTATCGAATACATGCCCATCGGCGATGAGCACACGAGCTCGCATTGCGCTGTGGACCCGCATGCGCCCGCGCTCAATCCCGAGCTGTGGGACGCGAGCGATACCGTGCCGAGCGACGAGCTGCGAGCGCGCATCAATGCCGGGGCCACCGCGGCGGGACTGGGCGAGCTCGAGCCGCTCGACATCAACGACGCTCCTGCCGGCGCGGGCCCTGCGCGCTATTGGCACTTTCCGGGCGCGGCGGGAACGGTTGGTTTTATTAGCGCCATGTCCAACCATTTTTGTGCGAATTGCAACCGTCTGCGCCTGACGGCCGATGGCAACGTGCGTCCGTGCCTGTTCAGCGATGCCGAGTATTCGGTGCGTGAGGCGCTGCGCCGTGGTGATGATATGCAGGTACTTTCGATTTGGCGCGATGCCGTGGCCCACAAACCGCAGGAACACGCGATAATTGAGGGCACGCAACGATTTATGTCCCAAATCGGAGGATGATCATATGGCCAAGAGCAGGTACGCCGATGCCACCAAGGCCGCTCGCAGGGCCGCGATGTCTGCCCACAAAGTCACGGCTGCGGCGAATGCTGGTAACGCCGACGCGTCCGCGCAGCCGTCCACGAGCGATAACGCCACCGAGCCCGCCCGCGACGCCCGTCGCGACGAGCTGACGCACGTGGACGCCAAGGGCGAGGTACGCATGGTCGACGTGTCCGACAAGGCCGAGACCCATCGCATTGCCATCGCCGAGGGCACCATCCTCATGCACCCCGAGACGCAGGCCATGGTGCTGCAGGACCGCGCCAAAAAGGGCGACGTGCTTGCCTGCGCGCGCGTGGCGGGCATTATGGCCATCAAACGCACGAGCGACATCATCCCCATGTGCCATCCGTTGCTCATTACCAAGAGCAAGTGCGACATTGCGCCCATCGCTCCGGCGGGGACGCCTGTCGAGGACGTGCCCGAGGGCTGGGCGCCGGCGCGCGCGGACGGGCAGGTTGGCTTTCACGTGCTGGTTACGGCCGGCGTGACGGGCAAGACGGGTATTGAGATGGAGGCGTTGACCGGCGCGAGTGCCGCGTGCCTAACGATCTACGACATGTGCAAGGCGGTCGATCGCGGCATGGAGATCGTCGACGTGCGCCTGCTGCACAAGGAGGGTGGCCGCTCGGGCGTGTGGGATCGTGCCGAACGCCAGGCCGCTGCTGTTGAGGCCGTGGCCGCTGACGGTGCCGCGCCCGCGAGCGCACCCGTCGCCGTCGCGCCCGCAGCTCCGGCACCGGCCGTCCCCGCGATCGCGTTTATCGGCTACCAAAACTCGGGCAAGACCACACTTGTCGAGAAGGTTATCGCCGAGCTCACCCGCCGCGGCCTGCGCGTGGGTTCGCTCAAGCATCATGGGCATCACGGCTTTGATATCGATGTACCCGCTAAGGATACCTGGCGCCATCACCAGGCCGGATCCAAGCACGTGGGCCTCATCTGCGCCACGCGCTGGGCGGAGTACGCCGACACGCGCGAGGAGGACGAGATGCCCGCGCGCGAGCTGCTGTCGCGCTACAACGATGTCGACGTGGTGATCATCGAGGGCTACAAGACCGAGGGCTTCGATAACATCGTCGTCGCGCGATCCGGTGTCGACCGTCTGCGCGGCAAGAGCTCGCTCGACCTGGTCGACGGTCACACGCTGGCCCTCGCCTGCAACGAGGCCCTGGCACGCCAGGCCTTCGACGCCGGCTTCGCGACCCGAGCCATCAACATCAACGACGCCCGAGCCATCTGCGACCTCATCCAAGACCATCTTTAAGGCTTGACGCTGAACCTGCCAAAAAGGGACAGGTTTATTTTGGCAGGTTTTTTCTG
>CAJMPM010000129.1 GCA_905215225.1 uncultured bacterium | reverse complement strand
CGCGTCAAACGTCGTCTAGATGTCATCAGGGGCCTGGATGATCGCCAACAGGTCGTATTTCCGTCCAGGGTCGATATCGATGTCATTGGCTTTTATCGCGAGGAGACCATCTCGGCTGCCTGCGTCTTTGTCGTGCGCGAGGGCCGAACGGTTCGAACCTGTGAGTTTATTCTCGATAAGGGTTTGGATGTCGACGAAGAGGAACTTCAATCGGGCTTTCTTAAGCGCTATTACGACGAGACGGCTGATATTCCAGCTGAGGTCAACCTTTCCGTCGAGCTTGAGGATGCGGAGGCGCTGGGGGAGTGGCTTGCAGGCAAGCGCGAGCGCTCCTGTCATCTCCATAGACCTCAGCGCGGTGAAAAGCATCGATTACTCGATATGGCATCCAAAAATGCGCGCCATGCCCTCATGCGCTACATGATGCGAACGGGGTACGCTGACGACCGCACCAATCAAGCGCTCCTGGAGCTCGAAAGTGCGCTGGCGCTGCCATTGCCGCCGTTGCGTATCGAGTGCTTCGATATCTCTACACTGCATGGCACCTTTACGGTCGCCTCGATGGTGGTGTTTACCAACGGGCGCGCCGACAAGAGCCAGTACCGACGCTTTAAAATCCAGGCCGAACTGGACGAGGCGAACGACTTCGTGTCGATGTCCGAGGTCCTTGGTCGGCGCTACGCTCCCGAGCGCATGGCCGACGAGCGTTTTGGCTCGCGCCCCGATTTGCTTGTTGTCGACGGCGGCAAGCCGCAGTTGACGGCAGCCATCAAACAACTTGAGGCCCTTGGACTCGATATACCAGTTTGCGGCTTGGCGAAGGCCGATGAGGAGGTTTTCGTGCCTTGGGACGAGACGCCTGTCGTGCTGCCGACAGGGTCCGCTTCGCTCTATCTGATTAAACAGGTACGAGACGAATCACACCGTTTCGCCATTACATTCCATCGCGAGCTGCGCGATAAGGCAATGACGGTCTCGGTGCTCGACGATGTTCCAGGCGTGGGACCCACTAGAAAACGTGCTATTATGCGCCATTTTGGCTCGATGAAGCGGTTGCGCGCGGCGAGTGAGAAAGAGATCGCAGAAGTTCGAGGCGTTCCTGCCGATGTCGCAAGATCGGTCCATGAGGCTCTTGCTGCCTGGAATGAAGAGCGAGACAAGGCCTCCACAAGTGGATCTGAAAAACTAAACAACCCTAAATAACTGATATATATGATTGGGTGAATTTCAATCTTTTATTTCACTGTGATTGCCTGCTGGTTTCGGGTTTTATTAACGCTAAAACGTTTGACTAACCCAAGCGATAACCCTGCTATCCTGCGGGTTGACGAAGACTGATATCTCACCTCGCCGATACATACTGTCTGCAGTATCGTTTGTCAACGAATTCGGTGAACGGTGGTAAATACCGTTCAAGCGGATGTACGTATCGGTCGCCGAACGCGGCACCCAAGTTGGGTTTGTCGGTAGGTAAGGTATATGTCGTCCGCAAGTTGCGCGGGGGCAAGTCTAGGTGCCTCCGGGTAAGATTCTCTATTGATAGGAGAAGACATGGCCATCATCAACAAGGGTATGTCCAGGCGTTCGTTCCTCGGCCTCACCGGCAGCGTCGCTGCTGTCGCCGGCCTTGGTCTCACCGGCTGCGGTGGCAGCTCCAGCGACGAGGGTTCCGCTGCCAGCTCCACCGATTCCGCTAACCGTGGCGGCGGCGTGATTACCGCTGGTTCCGCTTACGCTCCGTCCAGCTTCGACCCCGCCAGCACCGGCTCCGCTGTTGGCCTGGGCGCTAACTGGCATGTCGTCGAGGGCCTTTACGGCATCGATTACCATGACTACAGCACCTTCAACGAGCTCGCCACCGACGATCCCAAGTCTGTGGACGACACCACTTTCGAGGTCACCATCCGCAAGGGCGCCAAGTTCTCCGATGGCACCGAGGTCACCGCTGACGATGTCGTTGCCTCCTACACCGCTTGCGCCGCTTCCGCTACCTACGCTCCGTTCTTCCAGCCCTTCGAGTCCATCGAGGCTAAGGACGCCAGCACCGTGACGGTCAAGACCAAGGTTCCCAACTTCTCTCTGCTCAAGGATCGTCTTGCCATCATCCGCGTTACCCCGGCCACCCAGACCGAGGAGGATCGCGCCAAGCAGCCGATCGGCTCCGGCCCCTGGATGTACGACTCTATCTCCGATACCGAGATCACCCTGGTTCCCAACCCCGAGTACAACGGTGAGTATGCTGCCGAGGATAAGAAGATTCAGTACAGCATCCTGACCGACCCCACCGCTCGCGTTACCGCTCAGCAGGAGGGCTCCACGCTCGTTATGGAGCTCGTTACCGCTGACGCCGTCGACCAGCTCGAGAGTGCCGGCTGCAAGATCGATAACGTTCAGGGTTTCGGCACCCGCTTCATCATGTTCAACGTCGCCAAGGAGCCTTGGAACAACGTCAAGGTCCGTCAGGCTGTCATGTATGCGCTCGACACCGAGAAGATGGTCAGCAACACCTTCGCCGGCCTTGCCACCGCTGCCAGCTGCTACCTGCCCAAGAGCTTCACCAACTATCATGAGGCTTCCACGGTGTACAAGACCGACGCCAAGAAGGCTAAGAAGCTCATCGAGGAGTCTGGCATCACCCCGGGTGCCATCACCCTGCGCACCACCGACAACGAGCAGATTAAGGGCATGGCCGCCCAGGTCAAGAACGACCTCGACGCTCTCGGCTTCGAGGTGACCATCCAGACCGATACTTCGCCGGCCACCTATGCTGCCATCGACGGCGGCGAGGCCTACGATATCCTCCTTGCCCCTGGCGATCCTTCCTGCTTCGGCGCCGACCCCGACCTGCTGCTCAACTGGTGGTACGGCGACAACGTCTGGATGCAGACCCGTTGCCCGTGGAAGGAGTCCGCTGAGTGGCAGAAGCTCCACGGTCTCATGGACGAGGCTCTTGCCGCCGAGGGCGACGAGCAGCAGAAGAAGTGGAACGAGTGCTTCGACATCATTGCCGACAACGCCGTTCTGTACCCCGTTGTCCACGTCAAGACCGTCTCCGCTTCCTGGGACGATCCGTCCACTGCACCCAACGGCGAGGCCCTCGATGGCTTCAAGGGCATCGGCACGACGAGCATGTCCTTCAGGGGCGTTGCGACCGTCAAGGCGTAAGACTCGCTTGAGTCTGTATGCAGGATGTCGGCCGTTGGGACCGTATCCTCATAGTTGAAACAAAGACCCGGGCGGCAACGATGTCGCTCGGGTCTTGTAATGAGTATCCGTACTCATATACCAGTTGGTCCTACCGACAAAAGAAAGGGGAGAGAACGTGAACAACTTGCTACGTTTGATTGGAAGGCGTCTTGTGGCGCTGCCGATCATGGCATTGGGCGTCACCGTCCTGGTGTTCTTCCTTATGTCGTTCTCCAAGACCGACCCCGCCTACACGGCGTTGGGTGACGGTGCCTCGCCCGAGGCGGTTGCCGAGTACCATGAGAAGTATGGTCTGGACGACCCCTGGCCCGTGCGCTACGTGCGCTATATGGGCGATTTGATTCATGGTGACATGGGTACCTATGGTGCTGCCCGCAACTCCGTTGCCAAGCGCATCTCCACGGCCCTGCCCGTCACGATGCAGCTGACCTTCATCGGTCTTGCCATCGGTGCGGTCGTTTCGTTTTTGCTCGGCGTCATCGCGGCACTGTATCGCGACAAATGGCCGGACCAAGTGATCCGCGTCTTTTCCATCGCCGGCTTGGCAACCCCGTCGTTCTGGCTTGCCGTTCTGTTGATCCTGCTGTTCTCTTCCTACCTTAAGGTGCTCCCGGCATCGGGTGCTCTGCCTCACTTCACCACGAATCCGGTTGGCTATCTGGGACGTATGATCATGCCCGCTATCGCCTTGGCATTTCCGCTGACGGGCCAGATGACTCGTATCGTGCGTACCGCCATGGTCGAGGAGCTCGACAAGGACTATGTCCGTATGGCTCGTGGCGCCGGCGTTCCCGAAAAGGTCGTCGTCGGCATCAACGTTCTTCGCAATGCGCTGATCACCCCGGTCACCACCCTCGGTCTTAAGATCGGCTACCTCATGGGCGGCGCCGTCGTCATCGAGGTTATCTTCAACCTCCCCGGCATGGGCACTGCGATTCTGCAGGGCGTTCAGGGCAACGAGGCGAACCTGGTTCAGGGCGTCGTTATCGTCGTTGCTCTTGCCTTCATCATCATCAACATCGTGGTTGACATGCTCTACCTGCTCATCAACCCGCGCATCAGGACGGTGTAGATAAAGGTAAAGAAACTAGAAAATAAAACCGAGCAGCTCGAGAAGGCTGCCTCCAAGGGGCTCAAGCTCGGTGGCTGGAAGAAGATGACGCTGTCTTCTAAGATTGCCGCCGTCGTGCTGGTGCTGGTCGCCCTGACTGCGATTCTGGCGCCCCTTCTTGCCCCCTATAGCCCGGTCGAGATCTTTACGGCTCGCCAGGCTCCCGGCAACGGATTTATTTTCGGTACCGACGATAAGGGCCGCGACATTCTGTCGCGTATGCTCTACGGTGGTCGTTACTCGCTGATTATCGGCTTTGGCGCTACTGCCATGGCTCTGGTCTGCGGCTCGGTCGTGGGCGCTCTTGCAGCGGTTTCGCGCAAGTCTATCTCTGAGGCGATCATGCGTATCCTGGACATCATCATGTCCATCCCGGGTATCGCCCTCGCAGCCGTTTTCGTTTCCATCCTGGGCAATTCCGTGCCGTCGATCATCTTTGCGATCGGCTTTATGTACACCCCGCAGATCGCCCGTATCGTGCGCGCCAACATCGTGTCCGAGTACGGTGAGGACTATGTCCGCGCGGTCATCGTGTCCGGCGCCAAGGCTCCGTGGATTCTGATCAAGCATGTTCTGCGCAACTGCATCGCTCCGATTATGGTCTTCACCGTTACCCTGGTCGCCGACGCCATCATCTTCGAGGCCTCGCTGACCTTCATCGGCGCCGGCATCCAGGAGCCCACCGCTACCTGGGGCAACATCCTCGCCGACGCCCGCGGCGGCGTGCTCGCTGGCCGTTGGTGGCAGGCGCT
>CAJMPM010000128.1 GCA_905215225.1 uncultured bacterium | reverse complement strand
CGACCGGCAGAGAACTAAATGTGCTCTCCGCGCGAGCAGGACGGTCCTAGCAGTCAACCTTATGCCTCTCGGACTGCCCCGGCCCAACTTATCGTTACGACAGCGCAATACCGCCAAGCCAGCCCCAACGCACGCCAGAACCAGTGCCGTAAACCCCAATGAACGAGTCAAGCGACCTCGACGTGATGGCGCCCTCGTTACTCATAACGATGCCGCCGCCAACATAGATGCCCACGTGGCCATAGATCAGACCCGGCATGCCGGTGCCGCTGTGCGAGGAATCGGCCACGATCATGCCCACCTGCAGCGCCGAGCGGTCGGAGCTATAGCACCAGGCGTTAAACATATCGCACGCGTTACCGCCAAAGTAGCCAACGCCGGCGTTACGGAAGACATTGGTAACCCACGCCGCGCACCAGTTCTGACCCGGCGAAGGCGTGGAGTAGCACGCGTTGACGACGGCCTGCTGCTTGCCCGAGCCGGCATTCTGCTGCGGAGTTCCGGGCGCGTACGATCCACCACCCGAGCTCGAACCACCCGAGTAGGAATTGTTCTTGTTCGCGGCGGCCGCGGCAGCGGCGGCGGCCTTCTTGGCAGCCTCCTCGGCCTGGGCGGCAGCGAGAATCTCGGAATCGCGCTGAGCCATGAGCTCCTTGACGTCGTCGGAAAGACCGCTCAGCACGGTCTGGACCTCTTGCTGCTTGGCCTGCATATCCTGCATCTGGGCAGTCTGCTGGTCCTTGAGCTTCTCTAAGTCGGCCTTCTGCGACTCAAGCTCGGTCTTTTGCGCATCGAGCTCTTCCTGGATGGTCTGAATGTCCTCGATGGCGTCGCGGTCGCTCTTGTTGATCTTCTCAACGTAATGCGCGTTGGCGACGAGTTCCTCAAACGAGCCAGAGGCCAGCAGCAGCGACAGGATGTTCGTGCCGCCGGACTTGTAGCTGGCGGCCACGCGATCGGAAAGGTCGTTGCGCTTCTTCTTGAGCTCGGCCTTCTTTTCATCGATCTGGGCCTGCGTGTCGTCAATCTTGCCCTGGACATTCTCGATGTCGTTGAGGGTCTGGGCATTCTTGCTGGCCAGCGCCGCATATTCTATTGCGATGCTGTCGAGCTGAGCCTGGACCTCATCGAGCTGGGCCTGGGCCGCATTGAGTTTGTCGGTGGTCTCCTTGGTGGCCTCCGCCGCATGGGCGCGAGCGGGCAGGCCAAAAAGAACTGCCGCAGAAGCGGCGCCGAACAGGGCCTTGAGGGCAGTGCGGCGCGAGAGCTCCTGGGAAAGGATGGAATCGCTGTTTGGTGACATATGTACTCCGTTACATGCTTATTTATATGTCGCTCAACTCATACATATTAGCGTACATATGGCGCGTCCCAACGATTTCCACGAACGGCAGGAAACTGCAAGGTCAGCGGCTCGTAAGCAAATGCCAAAGATCAGGTTATGCGTACGCAAGCTCTTCTATGAGTACGTTAGCACAATCCTCTGCTTTTCCTACAGCGCACGATTTGGGCGTCCCTGCCTGCGCTATACTCCCCTGAAGAAGTGTTCCTGATTCGATAGGAGACTACATGTCCAAAGCACTCGACCCCAAAGACACCTGTGTCCTCGTTACCGGTGGCGCCGGCTTTATCGGCTCGCACACCGTCGTTCAGCTGCTCGAGGGTGGCTACCAGGTCGTCATCGTCGATGATCTCTCCAACTCCAGCGCCGTCGCCGTCGCCCGCGTCAAGACCATCGTGGGCGACGAGGCCGCCAAGAACCTCACCTTCTACGAGGCCAACGAGCTCGACCGCGATGCGATGAACAAGATCTTCGATACCCATCAGATCGACCGCGTCATCCACTTTGCCGGCTTTAAGGCCGTCGGCGAGTCGGTGAGCAAGCCCGTCGAGTACTACCACAACAACATCGAGAACACCCTGGTGCTCATCGACGTCATGCGCAACCATGGCTGCAAGTCCATCATCTTCTCGAGCTCCTCGACCGTCTACGGCGACCCGGACAACCCGCCCGTCACCGAGGAAGACCCCAAGAAGCCCGCAACCAACCCCTATGGCTGGACCAAGTGGATGATCGAGCAGATCCTTATGGACGTCCACACCGCCGACCCCGAGTGGGACGTCGTGCTGCTCCGTTACTTCAACCCCATCGGCGCTCATCCGTCGGGCCTGATCGGCGAGGACCCCAAGGGCATCCCCAACAACCTGGTGCCCTATGTCGCCCAGGTCGCCGTGGGCAAGCTCGAGGCCGTTCAGGTCTTTGGCAACGACTACCCCACCCCCGACGGCACCGGCGTGCGCGATTACATCCACGCGTGCGATCTGGCATCTGGTCACGTGGCCGCCCTTAACTGGATGAACGGCAAGACCGGCGTCGAGATCTTTAACCTGGGCACCGGCACCGGCACCTCGGTGCTCGAGGTCGTCGCCGCCTTCTCCAAGGCCTGCGGCAAGGAGCTGCCCTATGTGATTCGCGAGCGCCGTGCCGGCGATATCGCCGCCAACTGGTGCGATGCCTCCAAGGCCGAGCGCATGATGGGCTGGAAGGCCCAGTACGACATCGCGGACATGTGCCGCGATAGCTGGAACTGGCAGAGCCACAATCCCAACGGCTTCGCCGACGCTGAGTAGCAAAAACCTACATACCGCTCTTGCCCCGATCTCACGTTGTGAGGTCGGGGCTTTTTCACGGCATGTAACCATTCGCCGAAAATCGACCAACTTTTTTATCTTGCCTGTACATGTTTAAACAACATGTTTTACAATAGGCATATCGAATCAGAACATCGGAGGCGGACTGCACACCCATCGGCAGGCCGACCCCACAACAAGAAGGTTGGTGAGCGCATTCATGGAGCGTGCAAGCGGCGTCCTCATGCCCGTCTCATCTCTGCCCGGACCATACGGAATCGGCGGCTTTGGCTGGAATGCCTACGACTTCGTCGATTTTCTCGCCTCGTGCAAACAACATTACTGGCAGATTCTGCCCCTTACGACGACCAGCTATGGCGATTCGCCCTATCAGTCGTTCTCGGCCCGCGCGGGCAACCCCAACTTTATCGACTTTGCCGAGCTTATCGAGGCAGGGTATCTGGAGCAGCGCGATATCGATGGCGTGTATCTGGGATCCGACCCCAGCAATGTCGACTACGGCGCTATCTTTGGCGGCCGCCGTCAGATTCTCGACCGAGCCGCTGAGCGCTTTGCTGCCGACAAGCCGGCCGATTTCGATGACTTTATCCAGGCCAACGAGGACTGGCTCATCCCCTACTGTGAGTTCATGACCGTCAAAGAGGAGTGCGGTCTCAAGGCGTTTTGGGAGTGGCCCGCGGAGCTCCGCACCCGCGGCGAGGCTTCCGCCAAGGTCTGTGCCGACCATCCGGCGCGTATGCTCTACCACCAGATGACGCAGTACTTCTTCGATCGCCAGTGGAGCCGCCTCAAGGCCTATGCCAACGAGCGCGACATTCTCATCATCGGCGACCTGCCCATCTACGTCTCGCGCGACTCCGCCGAGATGTGGGCCACGCCCGAGCTTTTTAAGATCGACGCCGCCGGCAATCCCGTCAGCGTCGCGGGAACGCCGCCTGATCAGTTCTCGGCCACCGGCCAGTACTGGGGCAACCCCATCTATGACTGGGACGCCATGGAAGCAGACGACTTCTCCTGGTGGGAAGGCCGCATCCGAGCCGCCCTCGACATGTACGACATCATCCGTCTGGACCACTTCCGCGGTTTCGAGGCATTTTGGGAGGTGCCGTTCTCCTCTCCCGATTCGTCATATGGTTCGTGGACGCAGGGACCCGGCCTCAAGCTCTTCAAGGTGCTCGAGGAGAAGCTCGGCACGCTTCCCATCATTGCCGAAGACCTGGGCTTTCTTACCCCTGGTGTCATCGACATGCGCGACACCACGGGCTTCCCTGGCATGAAGATCCTGCAGTTTGCCTTTGAGGGCACCAACTCGTACTACCTGCCGCACAACTACATTGCCAACACCGTCGCCTACGTCGGAACGCATGACAACGAAACGGCACGCGGCTGGTATGAGGGAACGGCCACCCCGCGTCAGCGCGAGCAGGCGGCCCTGTATACCCACCAGCAGGCAGGCGAGTCCATGGCCGATGCGCTCAACCGCACCATCGCCGCCAGCGTGAGCGATACCTGCATCTACACCATGCAGGACCTGCTCAATCTGGGCAACGAGGCGCGCATCAACACCCCCGCCACCCTGGGCGGCAACTGGACCTGGCGCATGCTCGACGGCGCCATCACCCGCGAGCTCGAGCACAAACTCACCGACTGGACCGAGACCTACTTCCGCATCCCGTCGGAAGCCGAAATCGAGCTTCCTCAATAGGAGCTACCGCGCCCGACCCCTCCCCACCGTGCGGACGCGCTTGCTTTTCCCGCGCGAGGCCACCCCAATCCCCTCGCGCGGGCTTCTTATGAATTGCAGACATGAAACAACCCATCACAGGAGAAAACATGCCCCAAATTAACCTCATGGAACTCGCCGAGCAGTCTTTTGGCACCTCGCTCGAGCAGCTCGACGACCGTCGCATTTACAAGCTACTGGTCAAACTCGTGCAGGAGCGCTCCGCTGCCTGCCCGCTCAACAACGGCAAGAAAAAGCTCTATTACATTTCCGCCGAATTTTTGATCGGCAAGCTGCTCATCAACAACATGATCGACCTCGGCATCTACGACGAGGTTAAGGACCAGCTCACCGCCGCAGGCCACGCCCTCAACAAAATCGAGGAATTCGAGGTCGAGCCGTCACTCGGCAACGGCGGCCTGGGCCGCTTGGCCGCATGCTTCCTGGATTCCATCGCCACGCTGGGCTTGACCGGCGATGGCGTGGGCCTCAACTATCACTACGGTCTGTTCCGTCAGCGCTTTGTCGACAACCAGCAGAAGGCCGTCCCCGACGAGTGGCTCGGTGAGCAGGACATCCTAGTCGACGATGACCGCTCCTACACCGTCGAGTTTGGCGATTTTGCCGTTACCTCCAAGCTCGTCAACATCGACGTGCCCGGCTACGGCCAGCCCGCTAAGAATCGCCTGCGCCTGTTCGACC
>CAJMPM010000127.1 GCA_905215225.1 uncultured bacterium | reverse complement strand
CCGTCAGACCGGTAAGACCGCCATCGCCATCGACGCTATCCTCAACCAGCGTGGCAAGGGCATGGTCTGCATCTATGTCGCCATCGGCCAGAAGGCCTCCACGGTTGCCAACATCCGCGAGACCCTCGCTCAGCACGGTGCGCTCGACTACACCATCATCGTTTCGGCCACCGCTGCCGATTCCGCCCCTATGCAGTACATCGCGCCTATGGCCGGTGCCGCTATCGGCGAGTTCTTCATGTACAACGGCGAGGACGGCAAGCCCGCCAGCGAGACCAACCCCGGTGGCCACGTGCTCGTCATCTACGATGACCTGTCCAAGCAGGCCGTGGCCTACCGTCAGATGTCGCTGACGCTGCATCGTCCGCCCGGACGCGAGGCCTATCCTGGCGACATCTTCTACCTGCACTCTCGTCTGCTCGAGCGTGCCGTCAAGATGTCCAAGAAGAACGGTTACGGCTCCATGACGGCTCTGCCGATCATCGAGACCCAGGACGGCGACGTCTCGGCCTACATTCCGACCAACGTCATTTCCATTACCGATGGTCAGATCTACCTGCAGTCCGAGCTCTTCTTCCAGGGCCAGCGCCCGGCAGTCGACGTGGGCATCTCCGTGTCCCGTGTCGGTGGCGACGCACAGACCAAGGCCATGAAGCAGGTCGCCGGCAACCTCCGTCTGGACCTCGCTTCGTACCAGGAGCTCGCCGGCTTTACGCAGTTCGGCTCCGACCTCGACGAGGCTACGCAGAAGCAGCTTACCCACGGCGCTCGCATGACCGAGCTCCTTAAGCAGCCGCGCTACAAGCCGTTTGAGGTTGGCGAGCAGATTGCAGTTCTGTTTGCAGGCAACGAGGGCTTCCTCGACGATCTCGAGATTGCCGACGTGCTGCCTTTCCGCGCTGAGCTTATCGAGTACCTGGACAATGGCTTTGGCTCGCTGCTCGACAAGGTTCGCGCCAAGAAGATCGACGACGACACCAAGGCCGAGCTCTTGCGCGTTATCGGTGACTTCAAGCAGCAGTTCATGGCCAAGCACCATGCCGATACGACTGGATCAGAGGAGAACTAAGCCCTATGGCCAATCTTCGCGACATTAAGAAGCGAATCTCCTCGGTTACCACGACCAAGCAGATCACGCGCACGATGGAAATGGTCTCTACGGCCAAGATCCGTCGTGCCCTCGATCGCTCCAAGCAGGCCGAGCCCTATAAGGAGGCGCTGACCGACGTCATGTTGACGGTCGCCGGCGACGCCTCCTGCTCGGGCACCGATCCCATGCTGCAGAAGCATGAGAGCGTCAAGCATGGCCTGATTGTCGTTATTGCCTCGGACCGCGGCCTTGCCGGCGGTTTCAATACGACGGTGGAGCGCACGGCCGAAAAGCTCGCCGCTTCTTGGGCGAACGATGGCATCGAGTGCGAGATCATCGCGTGTGGGCGCAAACCGGCCACGTATTTCCGCGACCGCGCAAACGTCGTCATGCATTTTGAGGGCAATTCCTCCGAGCCCGATTTTAATCAGGCTCGCATGATTTCCTCTCATATCTGCGATGCGTATCGTGCCGGCGAGCTTGACCGCGTCGAGCTTGTCTACCACCACGCCAAGAACCGCGTGGATCAGGAGCTTCGCGTCGAGCGCTTGCTGCCGCTCGATCCCGAGATGATCGCTATGGCCCACGGTCCGCGTAAGAACGAGACCGACGCCCCTAAGCGCATCTCGTCCACGTTCGAGTTCGTGCCCTCTCCCGAGCATGTTCTCGGCAAGCTTGTACCGTCGTATATCCTGACGGTCATCTACCAGGCCCTGATCGATTCGGCGGCTGCCGAGCAGGGTGCACGCCGCAAGGCCATGCACTCCGCGACGGAAAACGCCACCGCGATCATCTCGACCCTTACCCGCACGTATAGTCGCGTGCGCCAGGCTTCGATCACGACCGAGATTAACGAGATCGTCGGCGGAGCCTCAGCATTGGAGGAACAGTAATGGCTAATAACACCGTAAAGCTTGCGGTCGAGGAAGCCACCAAGAAGACGACTGCCGGTGATGGTCGCATCGTGCGAATCATCGGCCCTGTCGTCGACGTCAAGTTTGACGGCGCGGTGCCCCCGATCTACAACGCGCTCACGGTCGAGGCCGAGACCCCGATCGGTCATCTGAGCACGATCCTCGAGGTTGAGAGCCAGCTTCCGGGCGGCGTCGTCCGCACGGGCGCCATGTCCTCGACCGACGGTCTGCAGCGTGGTCTCATTGCCACCGATACCGGTGAGCCCATGAAGATGCCCGTTGGCCCCAAGACACTCGGCCGCATTTGGAACGTCATGGGCAAGCCCGTCGACGGCAAGCCTATGCCCGAGGTGGAGGAGTTCTATCCCATCCACCATGCGGCACCTCGTTTTGACGAGCTCACCACCAAGACCGAGATCTTCGAGACCGGCATCAAGGCCGTCGACCTGCTCGAGCCCTACATCCGTGGCGGCAAGACGGGTCTGTTCGGCGGCGCCGGCGTCGGCAAGACCGTTCTGATTCAGGAGCTCATCAACAACCTCGCCCAGGAGCACGGCGGCACCTCGGTGTTCACCGGTGTCGGCGAGCGCACCCGTGAGGGTACCGACCTTTATCTCGAGATGAGCGAGTCTGGCGTTATCGACAAGACCTGCTTGGTCTATGGTCAGATGAACGAGCCGCCCGGAGCGCGCCTGCGCATCGGTCTGGCCGGCCTTACCACCGCTGAGTACTTCCGCGATCGCGGCCAGGACGTTCTGCTGTTCATCGACAACATTTTCCGCTTCTCCCAGGCAGGTTCCGAGGTTTCCGCACTGCTGGGCCGTATGCCGTCCGCCGTTGGTTACCAGCCCACGCTGGCAACCGAGATGGGCGACCTCCAGGAGCGCATTACCTCGACCAAGACGGGCTCCATTACCTCCGTCCAGGCTGTCTACGTCCCCGCCGACGACCTGACCGACCCGGCGCCTGCCACGACGTTTACGCACCTCGACGCCACCACGGTTCTTTCGCGTAGCATTTCGTCGCTCGGCCTGTTCCCGGCTATCGACCCGCTCGCGTCTTCCTCCGACGCTCTCGATCCCTCGATCGTCGGCGAGGAGCACTACCGTGTCGCCGTCAAGGTCCAGGAGCTCCTGCAGGAGTACTCCGACCTTCAGGACATCATCGCAATTCTGGGTATGGACGAGCTGTCCGAGGAGCAGCGCCTTACGGTCAACCGTGCCCGTAAGATTCAGCAGTTCCTCTCGCAGTCCTTCCACGTCGCCGAGAAGTTCACCGGCAACCCCGGTGTCTACGTCCGCGTCGAGGATACCGTCCGCTCCTTCGCCGAGATTGTCGACGGCAAGGCCGATGACCTGCCCGAGCAGGCATTCCGCTATGCTTCCACGATTGAGGACGTGCGCGAGCGCGCCCGCAAGATGGGGGAGAAGTAGGTTATGCGTATCCGCATCGTGTGCCCCGTGAGCTGCGCCTATGAGGGCGACGCTGCGTTTGTGTCGATTCCGTCCACGGATGGCGAGTTTGGCGTTCTGCCTGCTCACTCCAGCGAGATCTGCACGATCGACCGCGGTTACGTTCGCGTTTCCGATAAGGCCATGGGCACTGTCGACCACACGTTTGCCGTGGCCGGCGGCTATGCCCAGGTTGCGGACGATGTCGTGACCGTTCTCGCCGAGCGCGCTTGCGATTTGGCGACCGTCGATGCCGACAAGCTTAAAGCTGATATTCAAGGTTTTGAAGAGAAGCTGGGTAATTTGTCGGAGGATGATGCACGCCGCGCCTACCTCTATAATGAAATCGCATGGTGTAAGCTCAAGCTTGCCCAATAGTCAAACGATTTAGCGTTCGACCATTTGCGAACACATCATGCCCGGGATGGCCCAGCCATCCCGGGCATGCTTTTTGAAAGGGTAGACCTTGGATATTATCCGCGTTGAGGGTGGCCACGCCATCGGAGGTTCCGTGCCTGTTTCGGGTGCCAAGAACTCCGCGCTCAAACTTATGGCGGCAACGCTTCTGGCGCCGGGCAAGACGACGCTGCGGAACGTGCCCGATATTTCCGATGTCCACGTGATGGGCAAGGTGCTCAAGGGCATGGGCGCTACGATCGATGTTCTCGACGAGCACACGCTCGAGATTGATACCTCTCAGGTCGATTCTTGGGAGGCGCCCTACGAGCTTGTCGCCAAGATGCGCGCCTCCACGGCTGTGATGGGCCCCCTGCTGGGTCGTTTCCATCGCGCCAAGATCGCCATGCCGGGCGGCTGCAACCTGGGTGCTCGCAAGATCGATATGCATATCTTGGGTCTCGAGGCTCTGGGCGTCGAGTTCGACACCGCCCACGGCTACATCAACGCCAGTGCTCCCCAGGGTCTGCGCGGTACCACCGTCACGCTCGAGTTTGCCAGTGTCGGTGCGACCGAGAACCTCATTATGGCATCCGTGCGCGCGCAGGGTACCACGGTTATCGACAACGCGGCCCGCGAGCCCGAGATCGTCGACCTCGCCAACATGCTCAACGAGATGGGTGCCAAGATCATCGGCGCGGGCACGCCCGTCTTGACCATCGAGGGCGTGGAGGAGCTGCATCCCTTTACCCATTGCGTGGTGGGAGACCGTATCGAGGCCGGTACCTTTATCGTCGCCGGCGCCCTCATGGCCGATGAACGCGGCGTCGATGTTACGGGCTTCTGCCCCATCCACCTGGGCATGGTGCTCAAAAAGATGGAACTTATGGGCATCGAGTGCGAGCGTATCGAGAACGGTGTCCACGTCAATCGCGCCGAGCGCATCAAGCCGGTCGATATCCAGACGCTTCCGTTCCCGGGTTTCCCGACCGACATGCAGGCGCAGATCATGGTGCTTTCGGCCCTTGCCGACGGAAGCTCCGTAATTACCGAGAACATCTTCGAGAACCGCTTCATGTTCGCCTCCGAGCTCGTGCGTATGGGTGCCGATATTCGTATCGAGAGCCATCACGCCATGATTCACGGCGTCAAGGGCTTCTCGGGTGCACAGGTTACCTCGCCCGATCTGCGTGGCGGAGCGGCCCTCGTCGTAGCGGGCTTGATCGCCGACGGGACGCCCGAGGTTTCGGCCATCCATCACATCAAGCGCGGCTACGAGCGGT
>CAJMPM010000126.1 GCA_905215225.1 uncultured bacterium | reverse complement strand
TCCTTCTCGCGTCCGTCTCGCTCGGCCCCTCTTCCTCCTCTTTTCTCTCCGCTGTCTCCGCCTCCCCCCCCCCCCTCCCCTCCCCCCCCCCCACCCCCCCCCCCCCCCGGGGCGCCCGGGCTCCCGTTTACGAGAGCGACGTTCTCAGCAACTCGTTGAAGAGCTTCGGGTTGCCCTTGCCGCGGCTCGCCTTCATGCACTGGCCCACCAAAAAGCCGATGACCTTCTGGTTGCCGTCACGATACTGCTGCGCCTGATCGGCACAGTTTGCCAGTACCTCGTCCACGATCGGCTGCAGCGCGCCGGCATCGCTCACCTGACGCATGCCGCGCTCGTCGACGATCTTGTTGGGGTCGTCGCCGGTCTGGGCCATGACCTCAAAGACCTCGTGCGCCTGGTTGGAGCTGATGGCATCGGTCGCGAGCAACTTGGCAAGAGCTGCCACCTGAGCCGGCGCGATGCCGGACTCGGCGAGCGACACGCCTGCGCCCTTAAGGTAGGCGATCATCTCGTTCACCAGCAAGTTTGCGACCGTCTGGGCCTCCTTGCCGGCCATGCCGGCAGCGGCGGCCTCAAAGAACTCGGCAAACTCGGGGTCGCCGGCAATCTGCTCAGCATCGGCCGCCTTAATGCCAAAGTCGGCCTCAAAACGAGCGCGCTTGGCATCGGGCAGCTCGGGGATCTCGCCACGGCAGCGGTCGATGAACTCGTCGTCCAGATCGAACGGCGCCAGGTCGGGATCGGGGAACAGGCGGTAGTCGTCGGCCGTCTCCTTCACACGCATGACCACGGTGCGCTTGCGGCTGGGCTCCCAGTGGCGGGTCTCCTGATAGATGATGCCACCCTCCTCGAGCACCTCGGCCTGACGGCAAATCTCGTAGGCAAGGCCATCGTGCAGGCTCTTAAACGAGTTGAGGTTCTTGAGCTCGGTCTTGGTACCCAGCTTGGTCTCGCCGCGGCGACGCAGCGACACGTTGCCGTCGCAGCGCATGGAACCCTTCTCCATGGAGCAGTCGGAAATGCCCAGCGTCACAAAGATGCGACGGAGCTTCTCCATAAACAGGCGAGCCTCCTCGGGCGTGCGCAGATCGGGCTCAGTCACGAGCTCAATCAAAGGCGTGCCGCAGCGGTTGTAGTCGACGAGCGACTCGGCAGCGGCGGTAATGCGACCCTCGGCACCGCCCACGTGCACCATCTTGGCGGCGTCCTCCTCCATGTGGATGCGCAGGATGCGGATGGGCACCGTGTAGGAACCGTCCTCGCGACGCTCGGGCATCTGCAGATTGGACGCGTCGTAGCTGGCCAGGTGGCCGGCGCGCTGGTTACCCTCGCGCATGGTCGACGTCATGGACGTGGACAGGCCCTCGGCGTTGGCCGAAGCGCTCGCCAGGCTCTGGGCCTCGGCCTCGCCAAACGCGCAGTCGGGGCGCTCGGCGGCACCGCGACCGGTCACGTCCAGGTCCAGGTGACCGTACATGGCAAAGGCGACCGGACCCTGCGTGGTCTGGAAGTTCTTGGCCATATCGGGATAGAAGTAGTGCTTGCGGTAGAACATCGAGTGGCGCTGGATCTCGCAGTTGGTGGCGAGGCCGGCCTTGACGATGCTCTCGATGGCACGCTTGTTGGGCACCGGCAGGGCGCCGGGCAGGCCCAGGCACACCGGGCACACGTTGGCGTTGGGCTCGTCATCGTGGCTGAGCTTGCAGTTGCAGAACATCTTGGTATCGAGTGCGGTGAGCTCGGTATGGATCTCCAGGCCGATCACGGCCTCCCAATCCTGCAGGACCTCGGAAAGCTCCTTCATTACAGCTCGCCTCCCTTCCCGGCAAAATCGGGCGCGACGGAAAGCGCGGGCGCACCCGTGGCGGCATCGGCAAAGCCGCGCTCCAGGGCGCGGGCAAACGTGAGCAGCTGACGGTCCTTAAAGGCCGGACCAACCAGCTGGGCAGAAACGGGCAGCTTGCTGTCCTCGCCCAGGCCCAGCGGCACCGAGATACCACCGTTGCCGCAAATGTTGAGCGAAATGGTGTACAGGTCGGAGAGGTACATCTGCGTGGGGTCGCTGATCTCGCCAAACTTAAAGGCCGTGCGCGGCGAGGCGGGCATGAGGATGGTGTCCACCTTGGCATACGCGGCGTCGTAGTCCTGCGTGATGAGCGTGCGGGCCTTTTGCGCGGCGTAGTAGTACTTGTCGTACACGCCCGAGCTCAGCAGGTAGGCACCGAGCATCTGACGGCGCTTGGCCTCGGCGCCAAAGCCGTGGGCGCGCGAGAGCGAGCTCTGGTCGGACAGGTTGGCGCAACCCTCCTCCTGGTAGCCGTAGCGAATGCCGTCGAAGCGAGCCAAGTTGGAGAACGCCTCGGCCGGGCCGATGACGTAGTAGGCGGCGATGGCGGCGTCCAGGTGCGGCAGGTCGACCTCGACCAGCTCGGCGCCCTGGTTCTGCAGCTCCTGGGCGGCGCGCTGAACAGCGGCCTTGACCTCAGGCGTTAACCCCTCGGCCTCCATAAACGCGGGGATGATGCCCACGCGCTTGCCCTCGATGCTGTCGTTGAGATGCTCGGTAAAGTCGACGGCGCAATCCTGGCTGGTGCAGTCGTACGGATCGTGGCCCGCGCCGGTAAGCGCGTTCATGGCCAGCGCGACATCCTCGACCGTGCGGCCAAAGGGGCCCACCTGGTCGAGCGACGAGCCAAAGGCAACCACGCCGTAACGGCTCACGGCGCCATACGTGGGCTTAAAGCCCACTACACCGCACAGCGACGCCGGCTGGCGGATGGAGCCGCCGGTATCCGAGCCCAGCGAGAGCGCGACCTCGCCCGCGGCGACGGCTGCAGCGGAGCCGCCCGAGGAGCCGCCGGGCACGCGCTCGGTATCCCAGGGGTTGTTGGTGCGGTGGAACGCTGAGCTCTCGGTGGAGCTGCCAAAGGCAAACTCGTCCATGTTGGCCTTGCCCATGGGCAGACAGCCGGCATCGAGCATGCGCTGGACGCAGGTGGCGGTGTAGACGCTCTGGTAGTTCTCGAGCATGCGGGAAGCGCAGGTGGTGCGCGTGCCCACGAGGTTCATATTGTCCTTGATGGCCAGCGGCACGCCCGCGAGCGGGGGCAGCGGCTTGCCTGCGGCACGGTCGGCATCCACACGCGCGGCGGCCTCGAGCGCAAGCTCGGGCGCCACCTGCAGGAATGCCTGGACCCCGCCCTCACGCGCCTCGATGGCGGCAAGGGAGGCCTGGGCCACCTCGGTAGCGGTAAAGTCGCCGGCG
The DNA here is from genome assembly GCA_905215225.1 of uncultured bacterium. Lineage (GTDB taxonomy): Bacteria > Actinomycetota > Coriobacteriia > Coriobacteriales > Coriobacteriaceae > Collinsella. The sequence goes on along the minus strand of CAJMPM010000126.1, from coordinate 1,903 downwards.
GCAACGCCCGCGGCGATCTGGGCGGCGGTAAGGGAATCGAAGCTTAGCGCCATTACTCGCTCTCCCCCTCTCCCAAAATGGACGGCACGCGGAAGTAGCGGTCGCGCGCGCTGCCGGCGTTCTCGAGCGCAACGTCGAGCGGCAGGTCGCGCTCGGGCTCGCGCAGGTCATCGCCCATCACGTTGGACAGGCTTCCGATGGGATGGAACGTGGGCTCCACGTCGGGCAAGTCATATTGCAAGACGGGCTCGAGCATCTGGACGGCGTCGTTCATGTAGGACGTCATCTGGGTGAGCTCGTCATCGGTCAGTGCGATCTTTGCGTACTCGGCGATGCCGCGCACGTCTTTCTCGCTGAGTGCCATAGGCGCTCCCTTCCGCATAACAGATAAACCGCTCTAGTATACAAGGCAACGCCGCTTGGAGCAGGCGCTTTACCCAAATGCAGCGAAAACGTAACGAGGGCGGCGGTTGGCAGGGCGTGGTCCGGCGGTTCTGCAGCGAAACCGCACCGTCCATAGCGAAAACCGTCCCGCCCACAACGAAAACCATCACAACATTCGACGTTTTTCGGCAAAATCGCGATTTTCATCGAATGTTGTGATGGTTTGGAAGCCCCGACCACCACAAAGGCGCCTGTCCCCATTGTGGTGGTTCTGAGCGATGGCTATGCCGAGGCCTTGGCCTTGCGGCGCTTGCGGACCGCGTGGATCACGATGTCCAACAGCAACAGCACAATGGCCACGACCACGATGAGCACGGCAAACTCGCGCTTGCCCCAGTGGCGACCGGCCAGCGACTTTTGCTTGTCGACGTCCTTCTTGTTGTACTTGGTGCGCACGCAATGCACCAGCAGGCGATGGTCGTTCACGCCGTAGGGCGTGCAGGTGACGAGCGTCACCTTGTCGGCGCCGGGCTCGATGGTCAGCGACTCCATCTCCTCGGGCAGCACCACCTCGGAGTCCACCATCTTGTAGGCGAGCGTCTTGTTCATGGTGTGCAGCAGCACCAGGTCGCCGGGCTCCAGCGAGTGGATGTCGTCGAACATGCTCAGGTTGCGCATACCCGAGTGTGCGGTGAGCACGCAATGCGTCGAGGTGCCGCCCACCGGCAGGCTCGTGCCCTCCAGGTGGCCGACGCCCGCCATGAGGACCTCCTCGCTCGTGCCGTGGTAGATGGGCATGCTCACGTCGATGGAGGGGATCTCGACCCAGCTCATCATGGGGTCGCGGTCAAAGATGAGCTGCTGAGCGTAGGGCTCGATCTGGTCGGCGGGAAGCTCGGTGGCCTCACCCGCCAGCTGCTCGTTATAGGAGCGCGCCTGGAGCAGGATGCGCTCGCGCTCCTCGGCAGACAGCGCGTCCACGGTGCTGGACACCGTGCTGATCTGGTTGAACACGCCCGAGGCCTCGAGCCGGTCCAAGATCCACGGCCAGGTCATAAGGCCCACGCCAATAAGGATGATGACGATGGTGATGAGCCGATCGGCCCAGCGCGGCAACCGCTTGCGACGGCGCTTGGGCTTTGGTTGAGGTTTGGGCTGGGGGCTTGAGCCGCCGTTGTCCGCGGCGTTATTGCTCTTCATATGTTTGGCGCCCTGCACCATCGCCGGTCACTCCTCTACAGCTCAAGTTGTCTAAACAAATAATAGCCGATTAGCGAGCTTCCGCGCCGGACAACGCAGCTAGACTGCACCGTCCGGGCCACGTAACCCCACTCAACCAATCAAGCCATATGTTGCTTTCATCGTCACGCGCAACTGCGCCATCGTTACGCCCGCAACCCCAATCTGTTTCAGATTGACGTCGCCCACCTCGCAATCTTTAAGGCTCTTCGGTGGTTTCTGTGGGAGAGATTCCGGCATAGGCCCAGCTCAGCGGGCGAAAACAACGATCTGGAACTGA
>CAJMPM010000125.1 GCA_905215225.1 uncultured bacterium | reverse complement strand
TCCTGGTGGCGTTCTCCAACATCATCATCCTTATCGACGGCCTCGACGGTCTGGCCGCGGGCATCTGCGGCATCGCGTCGTTCACGATGTTTACGGTCGCCGCGCTCTCGGGCCGCATCGACGCTGCCGCGCTCTCCATCGCGCTCTTTGGCTCGTGCCTCGCCTTCTTGCGCTATAACTTCAACCCCGCGAGCATCTTCTTGGGCGACTCGGGGTCGCTGCTTCTGGGCTTTGCGCTGGGTTCCATCTCGCTGCTCAACGTGAGCCGCACCGCCGCGCTCACCTCGCTCATCATCCCGCTCATCGTGGCCGGCGTGCCCATCATCGACACGTTTAGCGCCATCGTGCGCCGCAAGCGCGCCCACATTAGCATTGGACAGGCCGACAAGGGCCACATCCACCACCGCCTCATTCAAGAGGGCTACAACCAAAAGCAAGCCGTACTGCTCATCTACGCCTGGTGCATACTGCTTTCGGCCGGCGCCGCGGCCATCAATCAGGTCGAGGTCCCCATGCGCGTGCTCATCTTTACCGTGCTCGCCATTGGCTCGGCGGCCTTCGCCAAGCGCCTGCACCTGTTTGAGCCCGTGCTGCGCCACCATTACAACAAGCGAACGCACGAAGACGAGCTGGTAACCCCCGACGACCCCGCCTTTAAGCAGGAGGAACAGGCAGCCGAGGAGCGCAAAGAAGAGCGCCACCACAAGCTCTAGGATAAGCTACCGAGGATGTGCCCAGGCACCGTTGGCCACGCGCAGCCGCGCCGCACCCAGCGCGCAAGCCGCCTCCCCTCCCGTCCCTCCAATAAACGCGTTATCATCTTGACCCATGAATATACGTTAGGAGCAATCATGCCAAACGAGAACAGCTACGAAGTCGCGCTGCAAAAGAGCAACGCCATTCGCGAGGGCCTGGCCAATACGCCCGAGAAGTTCACCATGCTCACCGGTGATCGCCCCACCGGCCGTCTGCACCTGGGCCACTACTTCGGTACCCTCAAGGGCCGTGTTGAGCTGCAGGACATGGGCGCCAAGACCAACGTGCTCATCGCCGACTACCAGGTCATCACCGACCGCGACACCACCGAGCACATCCAGGACAACGTGTACAACATGGTCATGGACTACCTTGCCTGCGGCATCGACCCCGACAAGACCATGATCTACGCGCACTCCGCCGTGCCCGCCGCCAACCAGCTCATGCTGCCGTTCCTGTCGCTGGTGTCCGAGGCCGAGCTGGCGCGCAACCCCACGGTCAAGGCCGAGATGGAGGCCTCGGGCCACGAGCTCACCGGCCTTCTGCTCACCTACCCGGTGCACCAGGCCTGCGACATCCTGTTCTGCAAGGGCAATGTGGTGCCCGTCGGTCGCGACCAGCTGCCGCACATCGAGCTCACCCGCACCATCGCCCGCCGCTTTAACAACCGCTACGGCAAGGTGTTCCCCGAGGTCGATGCGCTGCTGTCCGAGACCCCGCTGCTGCCCGGTCTGGACGGTCGCAAGATGAGCAAGAGCTACGGCAACGCCATCAACATCTCGATGACCGCCGAGGAGACGGCCAAGCGCATCAAGAAGAGCCAGACCGATTCCGAGCGCATGATCACGTTCGATCCCGAGAACCGCCCCGGCGTGTCCGGCCTGCTTTCGACCGCCGCCATCTGCACCGGTCGCTCCGAGGTCGAGATTGCCGAGGAGATCGGCATGGGCGGCTCCGGCCAGCTCAAGAAGTACGTGACCGAGGCCGTCAACGAGTACTTCGCACCTATCCGCGAGCGTCGCCAGCGCTACGAGAACGATCTGGATTACGTGAAGGACGTGCTGCACGAGGGCAACCGTCGCGCCAACGAGATCGCCGAGCAGACCCTGGCAGAGGTTCAGGACGCCATGGGCATGGTGTACTAGACCGATCTGCTGGCTTGAGCTTTCGATTGCTATAGGGCGGACGCTACGGCGTCCGCCTTTTTTGTTGCCCGACCGGTTCGGCTCCGGCCACCGCACTCCCCCGATAAACAGGAACGGGCCCGCCGGCAGTCAGTTGCCAGCGGGCCCGTTCCCGAAGTACACCGTTGAATCGCACAGAGGGGAGGAATGCGAATCAAACTCAACAGGGCAGGCTTTTTCATCGCCTAATGCCTGCTCCGTTGCTGAATACAATATAGTTCACCGTGGTTTACTTTCTTGCGTCAATATGCGCCGCCACACCTTCTCCATAAGTTAGCCCCGGTAAACCTACCAAAAAGGGACAGGTTTGTTTTGGCAGGTTTTATCTGGGGAAACGTCGCAGCGCCAGCGTTCCACCACAAAGGGGGCAGGCGCCTTTGTGGTGGTTTTGACGAGGCCCGTCGCTAAAGACCGGCAGGCCAGCGACAGGCGGCCAAGTCGACGTGCATGTCGTCCTTAAACGCCACACCCTCCCCTAGCAAAAGCTCACGTTGAGCACCGGGGCCGCCAAAAGCAAAGCCCTCGCATATGTGCCCGTCGGCAAACACCACGCGGTGACAGGGAATCTCGCCGGGGCGCGGATTGCTATGCAGGGCATACCCCACATAGCGCGCACTTCGCGGGCGACCGGCGAGCAGCGCCACCTGACCATACGTGGCGACCATCCCCTCGGGGATCTGCTCGACCACCTCGTACACCCGTTCAAAAAAGCCCTCAGACGCCATCGCTCGCTCCCTTCTCCGCATTAACAGCATAAAGAAATGATCCCTTGGGGACGGAGGAAAACGGATCATTCGCGGCCTCCGTGCGGTCGATGATCCGTTTTCCTCCGTCCCCAAGGGATCATTTGTTGGCAGGCTGGTTAGTTGGCGGGCTGGAAGAAGGCTACGGCTACGGCGCCGGGGCCTACGTGGGTGCCGATGGTGGCGCCGATGGTGTGAACGGGCAGTTCGCCCTCGGCGTGGCCAGCCCACAGTGCCGCGCTGTCCTCGATATACTTCTTGAGCACCGCATCCGAAAGGCCCGTATAGCCGAGCGCCAGCGGCATGGAAAAGTCGATGCCGCCCGCTTTTTCGACCTTTTGGTTCAGCAGGTTGCGGCCGTTCTTGGAACCGCGCGCCTTTCCCAGCTGCACAATCAGACCGTCCTCGGCAGCTACCACGGGCTTTACGTTGAGCAGCGTACCCACGGCGCCGGCCGCAGCAGACAGGCGACCGCCGCGCACCAGGTACTCCAGCGTCTCGAGCAGGCCGATAACCACCACGCGGTCGCGTACGGCCTCGACCGCCGCCGCGATCTGGGCCGCGCTACGGCCCTCGTCCACCAAGCGCAGCGCATACTCAACCAGGATGCGTTCACCCAGGGTGACGTTGTTGCTATCAACCACGTACACATCGCCGCCCGGCGCCTCGGCTAGTGCGGTACGGGCGCTCTGATTGGTGCCCGAGAGCTTAGCGCCCACGGTAATAATCACAGCCTCATCGCCAGCTTCGCGAACCTCGGCGATAGCCTGCGAAAACGCGTATGGGTTGACCTGACCGGTCTTGGGCAGCTCATCGCGCTCCACGAGCATCTCGTAAAAGCGCTGGTGATCGATGTCGATGCCATCCATGTACACATCGGTGCCAAAGGTGACGGACAGCGGCAAAACGGCCAGTGCTGGGTGCTCGGCCGGCGACATATCGCTTGCGGAATCGGTAATAATGCGGACGGACATAGCGAATCCTTTCTTGCGCAGGTCCCGCGCAGGGAATTTTGACAGCAAGGCCCCGGCACGGTATACGCGCTCAAACAGGACTATGCAGTTGTTAATTGGAAGCAAAAGCCTTGGCGGCCCTACAGCTCGCGCAAGGTGTTGAGAATCGTACGCAGCGACGCATACATCTGCTCACGCTGCTCCACGCCCATGGCCTTGCCGGTGGTGTCGAGCACTTCACGAATAATGCAATCGGCCTCGTTCATGCTCTCGCCGCCCAACGTGGTCAGTCGAACCGGGGCGCGATACTTAACGGCGGCATCGCCCGAATCGTCGACCTCGACGTAGCCGCCCTCCTCCAGATGCGCCAGCGTGCGCGAGACGGCAGCGCGGGTCACGCCAGCCATGCGGGCGAGGTCGGCGCCAGTCAGGCCGTCCTTGCTGCGCTCAAGATAGTACAGGCACTTGATATCGGAGCCCTTAAGGCCCAGCCTTGCGCCCTCGGATGTCTTAATGCGCTGAATCTCCTTGTAGAGCCCGCTGATCAGTCCGACAAAGTCCTCGAAACGTGTCTCGTCGCTCTGCTGCATGGGAGACGACCGCCTTTCGCTTGCATAATGCTAACGGGTAAACATCTTAACCGTACCCAGCGGCCGCCAGCACTGCGCGCCCTATTTGTTAACTCATCAACATAAAAACCACCACAAAGGGGACAGGCACCTTTGTGGTGGTTTTGACCGGCGAGTATGATTTGCAGAAGTTGCTACAGCTCCACGCGGGGATTGTCGCGGGTCACAAGCGTCTTAACGACAACCGTCGCCCCCAGATAGCGCTCAAGCAGCTCGGCTAAGCGATCGATGGCGGCCTGACAGTCCCCCATGCGCTCGGGCTCTACGCACTCAATCGCCAAAAACGCGTCGGCCGAATCGTCGGATAGAGCCGTTCGAACGCCGTCGCGCCAGTTCCAGCAGCGGCACACGGCGCCCGCATCGTCAATGTAGGCGAGCTCGCCGGGCAGCGTCGGGTCGTCCGCTTCCTCGCCAAGCGGCAGGAACGCATCCCCGCCGTCGGTCACCTTCAAGCGAAGGTCTCCCTCAATCGCATGCAGATCCTCGCCTCCCACGGGCAGTGCATAGGACAGCGACACCGTGTTATAGATATCCACCGCGGGCGTAATGTGGCCCACCGGCTTGCCCTTGAGCACGCGCTTGAGCAGGTTCTCGATTGAACCGCGCGCGCCCTTTTTGGTCTTGAACAGACGATCGGCCTCGCGCCACGCCTTGACCGGTGCGTTCTCGCTGATTGTATCGCTGGTCAGATGACGCTCCGCATCGATATTGGCACGGTCGAGCAGCGCCGCTATCGCGTCCACATCCTCTTGAGGTATCTGGGCCGCGGGCTTCATACCCTCCACGACCACAACACCGACCGCCGCCTGAGGAAACAGCTCCCAAAATGAATCCTCGGCAATAAAGCTCTTCATACGTGCTCCCTTCACGATTCGCGCCCGAGCGAGGGCGCCCAAACAAAAAGCGCCCTTACG
>CAJMPM010000124.1 GCA_905215225.1 uncultured bacterium | reverse complement strand
GACTCGGTGGTCAAAAAAGCCAAATATGAGTACTGAGACTAATTTAGTCGGAGCAAAATCGACCCCTTCAGACGAGAATTGAGCGTTTGGAGGGGTTTAAGATTGCGAAAATGCAGGATGAGTGACTGTGAAAGTGTTAGTTAATGGACAATCGTAGATTATTCTGGTGGTCGGAAAGCTCGAAGTAATGTATCTATTTCGCTGGCAGTACTCATATTTGGCATTTTTTGCCCACCGGGGCTAGCGAAGGTCAAAAACAGAGCGCGCATTTGCTAAAACTGCTGACTCGATGCACTCTGCGTCGCAGTTTTTGAGTGAGGCAATGCGTTCTGAGGTCCTTGTGAGCGATCTGATGAGCGACTGCGCGCTTGTTTCTGTGTTTGGCTCGGCCGGCGCATCGGTCTCGAGCAGTAATCGGTCGAGTGGAATCTGTCGTGCGTATTCGCGTCCTCGTTTGGACGCGAGCATGCGTTCGTTGACGGAAAAATAACAGCCCGCATTACGCGCGCGGACGAGTTCGTCCGAAGTACCGCTAAACCAGTGGAAGATGATAGCGGGGGAGTCGGGGTTTGGGATGAGTAGTCCATGCGATTCGAGGACGTCCAGTACGGCTCCTGCCGAACGAACGGCGTGAATTGATATCACGCGCCCGGTAAGAGGATGCTGCACGAGCGCATCGCAGAGCCGGTTAAGTGCCTGTATTTGTAGCGGCTCACTTCCAGCAAAGCGCGCGGAAAAGTCGAGTCCGACTTCGCCGATGTAGCGTTCTTGGGCAGCAACTTCGCAAAGCAGATTGACTTCGGCAGGACCGCAGCGGCCGTCGGCGAGCCACCAGGGATGGAGGCCGATGCCCTTGATGACGGTAGGAGGGCGACGGGTTCGCCCATGTACGCTAGCGAAGTCGCGTGGATCGACGCCACAATCAAATAGATCCAAGCCCAGCGCTGTCGCCTCATCGGCAACGGCGTCCGGGTGAGCCATTAAATCAAGATGGCAGTGTGCATCAAATAACCGGGGCTCCATCTCGGCGCGCTCCGCTAGTTCAGACGTTGGCCGTCGGCGCGCACGCGCTCGGTGCCGCGTCCGCTGATCTGGCGGATAACCTCGCCGGCAATCATCTGACCCATGATGGGCGGCATAAAGCTGGCGGTTCCGAGCTCGGTACGCTCGTGGATGTTGGAAGGGTCGCGGGGCTGTGTCTTAACCGATTCCTCGCAGCTAAACAGTACATGTAGGCTCTTGATTCCGCGCTTCTTGCATTCTTTGCGCATGATGCGGCTCATGGGGTCGCGTACCGTATCGAAAATGTCGGCAAAGCGGAGGCACTCGGGATGGAGCTTGTTGGCCCCGCCCATGGAGCTAACCAAACGAATGTCGTGGTCCTGAGCATATTTGGCAATGGTGAGCTTGGCCGAGATGGTGTCGATGGCGTCGACGACGTAGTCGATCTTGCCGTCCGTCTGCTCCAAAACGCTCGCGAAGAAATCATCGATGTTGTCGCTCAGCAAGTATTCGGTGCGTTTGATAACGGTGGCGGTGGGATTGATATCGCGAATCATGGCTTCCATCACGTCCACCTTGCGCTTGCCGACGGTGCTGTGAAAGGCGATGGCCTGGCGATTGATATTGCTGGGCGCGATGATGTCCTTGTCCAGAATGACGAAATGACCGATGCCGCCGCGGGCAAGTGCCTCGCAGCAATTGGAGCCCACGCCTCCGCAGCCGAGCACCAACACCGTGGCGTTGGCGAGTTTATTAAGTGCCTCGCGGCCCATGATGATCTCGAGCTTGGTATCGCGCGTCTCGACGAGAGCAGCAGTTTCGGTCATAGACATCCTCCGATGGGGAAGCGAATCGTGTTTTAGCTATCGTCATTATAGGTATTATCGCGATTTCATTTGAGCCCTTGGGGCTTGTTGAAATGGGGTCGGGATTCGCATAAGATTGAAGCAGATGGCACCCGTTGCCGCGGGTTAGCCAGCTCCGAAACACGTTTTTGGCGTGAGAAGTGGCCGTCTTCGCATTGCGCGGGGGGCCGCTATTTTTTGAGTGTAAGATTAGATAATTAGACAAACATCTAAATATATAGTATAGTGTGCGCGTCGAACGAAATGATGAGAGGAGGTCTTATGCCGGGAGAGGGTTTTAAGGCGCTTGCCGATCCAACGCGACGGCGCATTTTGGAGTTGCTGCGCGAGGGCAATTGCACGGCGGGGGAGCTTGCCGAGCATTTCGATATCAGTAAGCCGTCGCTGAGCCATCACTTGGCGACGCTCAAAAACGCCGGGTTGGTGGCCGACGAGCGCCATGGCCAAAACATCGTATACAGCTTAAACACCACCGTCATGCAGGATTTAATTGGCTGGTTTATGGGCTTTACAAACACGGAAGGTGATAAGGATGAATAACGAAAACAAGGGCATTCACGCCACGGGGGTATCGCGGCGTGTGTGGATTGCGCTGATCGCTCTGTGCGTCGCCAATGTCGTAGCGCACCTCATGGTGATGCCGAGCTTGCCTGGGCAGATTCCCACGCACTGGGGCGCGAACGGCGCCGTCGACGGTTGGGGTCCCAGCTGGATGGCCTCCGCGCTCGGCGTGCTGCCTCTGGCGCTTCTCGCAATGTTCTGCGTGGTGCCGCGCATCGACCCCAAAGGTGAGGCATATCGAACCTCGGGCAAGTTCTACCAGGGCTTCGTAATCGCCTTCACCTTGTTCATGTGCGCCATAAGCTGGCTGGGAGAGCTTACGGTCTGGGGCGTGGTGCCGGCGGGCGGTTCGGTTAACGTGCTGATTTCCGGTGTTGTCGGTTTGCTGTTCATCGGCGTAGGCAACTATTTGCCGCGTGTGAAGCAGAACTATACGCTCGGTATCAAGACACCTTGGGCGCTTGCCGATCCCGAAAACTGGCGACGTACGCAGCGTTTTGGCGGCGCCTGCTTTATGGTGCTGGGTATTGGCCTGATTGTGATGGGCGTGGCAGGCAGCGTGCTTTCGAGTGAAGTCGTCGCCGCGGTGATTGCGGTTCTGGCGTTTGGTTCGGTTGGAGCCGTCTACGTCTACTCGTATCTGTTGTGGCGCAAATCGCAGCGAGCCGCTCGTTAAGGTTGCGGAAAACTAGCGTACGCAGTTCATAGTATGTTCCGGGGGACTTTTCCCAGGTAGTATTAGGGGGTATGGGCAACCATGCCCCTTTTTCGTTAAGTTTCAGAGCTGGTTTCCTCATTTCGTTTCCACTAAAGCGAAACAAGAATAGGAAAACAGCAGGTAGAAAGGATAAAACAGACAAATGGCGGAGTTTATCTACCAGATGTATCAGGCTCGCAAGGCCCATGGCGACAAGGTAATCCTTGACGACGTGACCCTGAGCTTCTACCCCGGTGCCAAGATCGGCGTCGTGGGCCCCAACGGTATGGGCAAGTCGACCCTGCTCAAGATCATGGCCGGCATCGAGGAGGTCTCCAACGGCGATGCCAGGCTCACCCCCGGCTACACTGTGGGCATCCTGCAGCAGGAGCCGCCGCTCGATGACGACAAGACCGTCATCGAGAACGTGCGCATGGCGTTTGGCGACATGATTGCCAAGGTCGATCGCTTTAACAAGATCGGCGAGGAGATGTGCGACCCGGATTGCGACATGGACGCCCTCATGGCCGAGATGGGCAAGCTCCAGGACGAGATCGACGCCGCCGACGGCTGGGATATCGATTCCAAGCTCGGCCAGGCCATGGACGCCCTGCAGCTGCCCGATTCCGACATGCTGGTCAACGTACTTTCCGGCGGCGAGCGCCGCCGCGTGGCCCTGTGCAAGCTGCTGCTCGAGGCTCCCGACCTGCTGCTGCTCGACGAGCCCACGAACCACCTGGACGCCGAGTCGATCCTGTGGCTCGAGCACTTCCTGCACAACTACCAGGGCGCGGTGCTTGCCGTTACGCACGACCGCTACTTCTTGGATAACGTTGCCGAGTGGATCTGCGAGGTCGACCGTGGCCACCTTTATCCCTACAAGGGCAACTACTCAACGTATCTGGAGACCAAGGCCGCCCGTATCGAGGCGCAGGGCAACCGCGATGCCAAGCTCGCCAAGCGCATGGAGGCCGAGCTCGAGTGGGTACGCAGCTCGCCCAAGGCTCGCCAGGCCAAGAACAAGGCTCGTCTGGCTCGCTACGAGGAGATGGAGGCCGAGGCCCGCGCAAGCCAGAAGCTCGACTGGACCGACATCCGCATCCCTGTGGGCCCGCGTCTGGGCAACAAGGTGCTCGAGGCCCATCATCTGCACAAGGAGTTCGATGGCCGTGTGCTCATCGATGACCTTTCGTTCACCCTGCCGCGCAACGGCATCGTGGGCGTCATCGGTCCCAACGGTGTCGGTAAGACCACGCTCTTCAAGACGATTGTGGGTCTGGAGCCGCTGACTTCGGGCGAGCTCGAGGTGGGCGAGACCGTCAAGATCTCTTACGTCGACCAGAACCGTTCCGGCATCGACCCCGACAAGAACCTATGGGAGGTCGTCTCGGACGGCCTGGACCACATGATGGTCGGCGAGACCGAGGTTCCGAGCCGCGCTTATGTGGCGAGCTTTGGCTTTAAGGGCCAGGACCAGCAGAAGCGCGCCGGCGTGCTCTCCGGCGGCGAGCGTAACCGTCTGAACCTGGCGCTCACGCTCAAGCAGGGCGGCAACCTGCTGCTCCTTGACGAGCCCACGAACGACCTCGACGTCGAGACGCTGTCCTCGCTCGAGGCGGCGCTGCTCGAGTTCCCGGGCTGTTCGGTGGTCATTAGCCACGACCGTATGTTCCTGGACCGCGTTGCCACGCACATTCTGGCGTGGGAGGGCACCGACGAGAACCCGGGCAACTGGTATTGGTTTGAGGGCAACTTCGAGGCCTATCAGGCCAATCGTATCGAGCGCCTGGGCGAGGACGCAGCCCAGCCGCATCGTATCCACCGCAAGCTCACGCGTGACTAGTAGCAAGTAGAAAGGCCGCCAGCAAGGGCGGCCTTTCTTGTAGCAATTGCACTGCAGCTATGCCCTGGCTGCTGGTTTGATTCATAATCAAAGTCATCTCTTTGGGATTAAAGCCCGTTTTTGCTATGAGTGATTTTCTAATTCCGTTTAAAACGTAAAGACGTATTGGGTTACAAGGACATAAGCGAATCGAATTGAAATATAACCAGTGCTGTAACGTTACAAAAAAGGTTATAGAATAGGAGTAT
>CAJMPM010000123.1 GCA_905215225.1 uncultured bacterium | reverse complement strand
CGGACGTTTTGAAGACCATAAGGGAATCAATTGACGATGGCACGATGAGCGGCCCGCTGTTTTCTCGGCTTGTGGGGCTAGATGAGATTGGCTCGAAACGACTGCTTGCGGGCGAAAAGGTGGAACTCACTTATCGGTCGATGATTTCAATCCTGCGGATGGCCGATGTTCTTCGCAAATAAATGAAAACGGGACAAGTGAGCTACATCACTTGTCCCGTTATTAATTAAAGTGGACCGCGGCGAGCGGGCTATAAAAATTCGCCTACTCGGTGGACTTCGGGTTGTAGGTCTACTCCGAATTGGTCCTTGACGGTTGCCTGGATGTGGCGGATGAGTTCGTCGACGTCGGCGGCGGTGGCGTGGTCGGCGTTGACGATAAAGCCGCAGTGCTTTTCGCTTACCTGCGCGCCGCCGACAGCATGGCCGCGCAGTCCGGCATCCATGATGAGCTTGCCGGCAAAGTAGCCCTCGGGGCGCTTGAAGGTGGAGCCGGCGCTCGGCATGTCGAGTGGCTGCTTGTCCTCGCGGCGCTGGCGGTAGTCGTCCATGTCGGCTTTGATCATCGCGGCGTTGCCCGGGGCGAGATTGAAGGTGGCCGAAAGCACGGTAAAGCCGTCGTCGGCGATGCGGCTCTTGCGATAGCCCAGGTTGAGCTCGTCGACATCGAACTCGATGATGTTGCCGCTGCCGCGGGTGCCGTCGTCGAGCTGGCGAGCGGGTTTGTAGACGCGCACGGACTCCAGCACATCGGCCATGCAGACGCCGTAGGCACCGGCGTTCATGTAGCAGGCGCCGCCGACCGATCCGGGGATGCCCGAGATGGGCTCCATGCCGGTAAGGCCGGCCTCGGCTGCCGCCGCGGCGACATCGGAAAGCAAGGCACCGGCTGCCGCCGTGACATGCGTGCCGTCGACCGTAATGTCGGAGAGGCCCTTGCTCAGCGCCACGACAACGCCGCGGATACCCTTGTCGCCGACGAGCAGGTCGGAGCCGTTGCCCACGATGGTGAGCGGCAGGTCGCAGCGATAACAGGTGTCGAGCGTGGCGACGAGGCCCTGCTCGGTATCGGGCGTGACAAAGACGTCGGCCGGGCCGCCGATCTTAAACGTGGTGTGCTCGCGCATGGGCTCGCTCATCAGCACGTTGTCCTCGCCGGCAACGCCAGCAAGCGCGCACAGCAGGTCCTCGTTAAAAAAGTCGTTCTCGTGCATACGAATATCCGCCTTTTGGTGGTCGTTGTCATCAATCGATTGCAATATACCCCACCCGGACGGATTTGGTGCGCTGGCGGCGATAAAACAGCCGTCTACCGGATTGGTAAAGTGTTTATCATCGAGGTAGAGGGACGGTCGCTATACTTTCAAGAGATTGCGCGAATACTCGGAAGGAGCGAGATGGGTAACAAAGTTACTCTCAAGCAGATTGCCCAGGAGGTGGGGCTTTCCCCCTCGTCGGTCTCGCTTGTTCTCAATAATCGGCCCTGCCGCATCTCGGAAGAAAACCGCAAGCTCATCAAGGAGGTCGCGGCGCGCAACCACTATGTCCCTAACCAGATCGCGCGCAGCCTGGTCATGCGCGAGTCGCGCACGCTGGGCCTTATCGTCCCTAACATCGAGAGCCGCTTTTTTGCCTCGCTCGCCGGTAGCCTGGAAAAGCGCTGCCGCGAGGATGGCTATGCGCTCTTCATTACCAGCTCGGGTGGAAGCGCCGATGACGATCTGGAGCTGCTGCGCCAGCTGGTGACGCGCGGCGTTGATGGCGTCTTCCTGGTCGTGGGCGACGAGTTCTCCGACGACCGCGCCCTGCGCGAAGAAGTCAGCCATCTGCCCATTCCGGCGGTAATGGTCGACCGTGCCATTGAGGGGCTCGAGTGCGACAAGGTGATGTTCGACCACGAGATGGGCGGCTACATGGCCACCCGCTATCTGATCGAGCAAGGCCACCGCCGTATTGCCTGCTTGGTTAACGCGCGCCGTTCCAATACGGGGCGTAAGCGACTTGCCGGCTATGAGCGCGCGCTGCGCGAGGTTGGCCTGCCTATCGACGCACGTTTGGAGTTTGAGAGCGAGTACTACATTCCGAGCGCATACGAGGCGTCGGAGGCGGTGCTCGCAACTGACGCCACCGCCGTGTTCGCAAGCTCGGATAACATTGCCCTCGGTCTGCTCAAGCGCTTGCACGAGATGGGTAAGAGCATCCCGGGCGATATCTCGGTCGTAAGCTATGACAACTCGGCGGCCGACGTTCTCTTTGAGCCGGCGCTGACCGCGATCGAGCAGGATCCTGGTGTTCTTGCGGAGCATGCTTTTGGCTGCATGTCCAAGCGTCTTGCCGGTAGGGGCGGTAGGCGTGCCGAAGAGGTCGTTTTGGAGCCGGCGCTTATCGTTAAGGGCAGCGTGCTCAAGGTTACAAAACACAACTAAACGCGTTTATCGATTTGTATATCAGGAATATGAAGAACTTGTGACAAATAATGTCGCAGGTCAATGTCTGGTTTTGTCAGGCTAATGGCGAACCGGAATGATAAAACGTTTTTTCATACTGATAAAACGTTTTAGCAAATATACTTATCCCAACGAAAGGTTGCCATATCGGAGGGTGACCATGCAGCGAAGGGACATAAACAATGGCTAAAACTCTGGGAACGCCATGGCAAAAGCTGGACCACGAGGTACCGGCTTCCGAGCTCGAGGGCGTCGACCTGTATTGGCGCGCATCGAACTATCTGTCCGTCGGTCAGATCTACCTTCGCTCTAACCCGTTGATGCGCACCGACTTTGTCGATGAGAAAACCGGTGAGGTGCGCGACTTTGGTCGCCCGGACGTTAAGCACCGCCTGGTCGGTCACTGGGGCACCACGCCTGGCATCAACTTCCTGTTCGGCCACGTCAACCGCCTTATTGCCGACCACAACCAGAATGCCATTTTCTTGATGGGCCCGGGCCACGGTGGTCCTGCCGGCACCGCCCAGTCGCTGCTCGATGGCACCTACCGTGAGATCCGCCCCGACATCACCAATGACGAGGCCGGCCTGCAGAAGTACTTACGCCAGTTCTCCTACCCCGGTGGCATCCCGAGCCACTTTGCGCCCGAGACGCCTGGCTCTATCCACGAGGGCGGCGAGCTCGGCTACACGCTCAGCCACGCCTACGGTGCCGTCATGGACAACCCGAGCCTGCTGGCCGTGGCTGTGGTGGGCGACGGCGAGTCCGAGACCGGTCCGCTTGCGACCTCTTGGCAGTCCAACAAACTCGTGAACCCGGCAACCGATGGTATTGTCCTGCCGATCCTGCACCTCAACGGCTATAAGATTGCCAACCCCACCATCCTCGCCCGCGTGTCCGACGAAGAGCTCACCAAGTTCTTTGAGGGCATGGGCTATAAGCCGCACTTCTTTGTCGCGGGCTTTGACGACGAGAGCCACGCAAGCATTCACGCGCGTTTTGCCGCGCTGTTTGAGCAGGTCTTCGATGAGATCTGCGACATCAAGGCCACCGCTATGGCCCAGGCCGCGGCGGGCGAGACCGTGGTCCGTCCGGCCTACCCCATGATCGTGTTCCGTACGCCCAAGGGTTGGACCTGCCCCAAGCAGATTGATGGCAAGAAGACCGAGGACTCCTGGCGCGCCCATCAGGTGCCGCTGGCGAGTGCCAAGGACACCCACGAGCACTTCCGTGTGCTGCGCGAGTGGCTGCGCTCCTACAAGCCCGAGGAGCTCTTTACGCCCGAGGGCCAGGTGCGTCCCGAGGTGACGGCCTTTATGCCGACCGGCGAGCTGCGCATCGGCGCCAACCCCAATGCAAACGGCGGCAAGGTGCGCCGCGAGCTTGAACTCCCCGATATTCATGCCCACGAGATCCCCGTCGCAAGCAAGGGCCACGGCTGGGGGTCCACCGAGGCCGCCCGCGTCTTTGGCGAGTACACTGCCGACGTTCTGGCCAAGAACATGGACGATTTCCGCATCTTCGGTCCCGACGAGACCGCATCCAACCGCCTGCAGGCTGCCTACAAGGTGACCAAGAAGCAGTGGGATGCCGGCTTCTACGAGGACGATGCCAACGACGAGCTGCTGGCCGGTTCCGGTAAGGTCGTCGAGCAGCTGTCCGAGCACCAGTGCGAGGGCTTCCTCGAGGCCTACGTGCTTACCGGTCGCTCGGGTGTGTGGAGCTCCTACGAGAGCTTTGTCCACGTGGTCGATTCCATGGTCAACCAGCACTGCAAGTGGCTCGAGGCCACCAAGCGCGAGATTCCGTGGCGTGCTCCCATTAGCGGTCTCAACATTTTGCTGTCGAGCCATGTCTGGCGTCAGGACCACAACGGCTTCTCGCACCAGGACCCCGGCTTTATCGACCTGCTGCTCAACAAGGCCAACGACACGCATATCGTGAATGCCTACTATCCGGCCGACGCCAACATGGCCCTTGCCGTTGCCGAGCGCGTCTACCAGTCCACCGACTGCGTCAACGCCATCTTCTGTGGCAAGCCGCCCGCCCCCACTTTCCAGCCGGTCGACGAGCTCGCCGAGGGCGTCGCGACTTGGGAGTGGGCAGCGACTGCCGACTCGCTCGCCGAGGCCGACGTCGTGGTCGCCACCTGTGGTGACGTACCGACGCTCGAGGCTTTGGCTGCAACCGACATGCTGCGCGAGCTGGGCATTAAGGTGTGGTTCGTCAACGTGGTCGACCTGCTCAAGATTCAGAACGTCTGCGAGAACGACCAAGCCATCAGCGATGAGCGCTGGGCCGAGCTGGTTGGCCGCTGTGAGATGCCCGTGCTCTTCGCATTCCACGCCTACGCCGGCACGATTCGCCGTCTGATCTGGAACCGCCCCGGCCACGATGCCTTCCGCGTCCACGGCTACGAGGAGAAGGGCTCCACGACCACGCCGTTCGACATGCTGCGCCTGAACAACATGGACCGCTGGGCCCTGGCCGCCGACGTGCTGCGCATGGTCGACGCCGATAAGTTTGCCGAGCAGATTGATAAGTGGGAGGCTTTCCGCACCGAGGCCTTTGAGTTCGCGTGCGACGAGGGCTTCGATCATCCGGCCTTTACCGACTGGGTCTGGCCCGACGCCGCAGCCGCAACCGCTGCCGACGGCGCGCTCTCCGCAACGCAGCTAACTGCCGGCGACAACGAATAGCATCCGGGACGGTCTCGCGCTGGGGCCTGCTCCGGGCGGGTTGGCAAGAAACGGGGAGGGGGGAAAGCGAGCATAGCCGCGGCAAGCCACCCGCCCGGGGCAGGGCCA
>CAJMPM010000122.1 GCA_905215225.1 uncultured bacterium | reverse complement strand
AGCAGGCCGGAGATGTACTGTGAACTCACGTTGCCCGGCAGGATAAAGGTGCCCGGGCGCATGCGGCCGCTCGTCTTGAGCGGAAAACCGCCCAGACCCTGCAGGTCGCAGCCGGCGGCAATGATCTCGTCGGAGAGCGGGGAGAGGGGGCGTGCGCCCAGCCGGCCCTGGCCCACAAAGGTTGCCTCTGCCCCCAGCGCGCAGGCGACGGGCAGCATAAAGCGGAGCGTGGAGCCGCTCTCGCCGCAGTCGAGCGTGCCGCCCGCAAGTGCCTTGAGCAGACCGAACTCAATACTCTTCATAGTGGGATGGACCTGGAAGCCGTCCTCGACGGTCTCGATGCGGGCACCCAGGGCCGTAAGGCAACGCACCGTAGCCTCGATGTCGGCGCAGGTGGTGTTACAGGCGACGTGTGTCTCGCCGTTGGCAAGCGCAGCGCAGATAATCAAGCGGTGCGCCATCGACTTGGATGCGATGGCGGGGACGGTGCCCTTGAGCGGGGACGGGGTGATGCGGGCTAGCATGCGGATGCGTCTCCCTTCTGGCCGAGGCCCTCGGCAATTAAATCATGGAAGGTGGAAAGCGGCGTGCGGTCGATGCTACAGCGGCCAATACCGTGCGGAATCACCAGATCGATGGTGTCGCCAGCGCGTTTTTTGTCGTGCAGCGCCTCGGCAAAGATGGCGTCGGCCGAAAGCTCGCAGCGGGTCTTGAGGCCGTGGCGGGCGCAGAGCTCTTCGATGCGGCCGGGCAGATCGGCAGCGCAAATGCCGTGTAGTGCTGCGGCGCGCGTGATGATGCCCATGCCGATCGACACGCAGTTGCCGTGTCCCAGCTCAAAGTGCTCGCAGGCCTCGACGGCATGTCCGGCGCTGTGTCCAAAGTTGAGCAGCTTTCGTTGGTTGGTCTCGCGCTCGTCGGCAACGACCACGGCACGCTTGATGTCGATGTTGCGGGCGATGATGAGCGCCACGCGAGCCACGTCCTGGTTGAGCAGCTCCAGTGTGAGCGGAGTTTTCTCCAGTTCGGCGAAAAGCTCCGGATCGGCAATCACGGCGTGTTTGACGACCTCGCCGCAGCCGTCGGCGAACTGCTCGGGCGTGAGGGTGGCCAGGCATCCCACGTCGGCGATAACTACGCTCGGCTGCCAAAAGGCACCGGCGAGATTTTTGCCGGCAGCCAGGTCGATGGCCGTCTTGCCGCCCACCGACGAGTCCACCATGGCGAGCAGGCTCGTGGGGATCTGAACAAACTTGCAGCCGCGCATGTAGGTGGCGGCCACAAAGCCGGCCACGTCGCCCACGACGCCGCCGCCGAGCGCCACGATCACGTCGGAGCGCGAAAGCTCGTGCTCGGCCACAAACTCAAGAATGGCAACGTAGGTCTCGGCGCGCTTGTGTGCTTCGCCTGCCTCGAAGGTGCAGATGCTTACCTCATAGCCCGATGCCTCCAGGCTCTGCTTGACAGGCATCTGATAGAGCGGACCCACGTTGGTGTCCGTCACGATGACGGCGCGGGTGCCTCCGGCGGTGGCGCGAACGAGCGGGCCTGCCTGCTCCAGCAAAAAGGTGCCCACGTGTACCTGGTAGGGGCGTGCGGTGTCGATATCGATGGTAATCGCCATAAGCTTCGGTCCTTTCGACCTGGCGTGATGGGTGGTCTAGTGGGCGCTCTCGTCGTCGAGTGCGCGCTTGATGCGATCGCCCTCGGCAAGGAGATTCTCCAGATAGCGCTGGTCGCGGTTCTTGAGCGCACGGCTGTAGGCGCCGATCGAATCGATCAGATGGTCGATCTCGAAGGCGAGCGCATCGGCGTCGTCGATCATGAGCTCGGACCACATCTGAGGGTTGAGGTGTGCCCCGCGCGTAAGGTCGCGGTAGCTACCGGCCGAAAAGCCGTGGTGGACCTGGGCAGTGGGGCTCTTTACGTAGGCGTTGGACACCACGTGCGCGAGCTGGCTCGTAAAGGCGATCACGCGGTCGTGCTCGGCAGCGGTTGTCACGCTGAACTTGCCAAACCCCAAGGGACGCACCATCTCGCGCACCTGGCCCAAGAGCTCCAGCTTAAGGGCATCGTCTACCGCGGGCGGAACGAGCACGAGCGGTGCTCCCTGGAACAGGTCGGCGCGGGAATGCGCGTAGCCCGAGAACTGGGTGCCCGCCATG
The DNA here is from genome assembly GCA_905215225.1 of uncultured bacterium. GTDB lineage: Bacteria > Actinomycetota > Coriobacteriia > Coriobacteriales > Coriobacteriaceae > Collinsella. The sequence continues at coordinate 3,104 of CAJMPM010000122.1, read as the reverse complement.
GGGTGTGCGCCCACAAAGTAAAAGCCGTGCTCTCGTGCGAGTTCAAAGGCCCGCTCACACACAATGCCCTTGACGCCCACGGTGTCGATCACCACGGGACCCATGATGGCTTCGGTGTCGGTAGCGTCGGCGAGCGCCTGGGCGTGCTCCTCGAGCCACTCGATGCATGCCTCGGGATAGCAGGCAAGGACGATGATGTCGCACTCGCCGAGCGTCTCGTCGTTGAGCTCTCCGGCGACGGTGCCCATGCTGGCGGCCGTCATGACATCGTCATCGGGGTCCCAGGCCAGCACACGGACGCCCGCCTGCGCATAGCCGCGGGCAAAGCTGCCGCCGATGAGGCCCAGGCCCACAATGCCGGCGCATTTGGGGCCGCCCTGGTTAACGCGCGCGTTTCTCACCGTACCCATGGGCTACTCCATGGTCTCTTGGCAGACAACCTCGCGGATGGCTCGGATGCGGCGCATGGTGTCGTCGAACTGATCGGGGGTGAGGGCCTGGGCGCCGTCGGACCAGGCTCGGCTCGGCTCGTCGTGGACCTCGATCTCCAGGCCGTTGGCACCGCAGGCGGTCGCGGCGAGCGCCATGGGCTCGACGTAGCGGGTGTAGCCGGTGGCGTGGCTGGGGTCGGCGACGACGGGCAGGTGCGACAGGTGGTGCAGCACCGGCACGGCGTTGAGGTCGAAGGTGTTGCGGGTGCGGGTCTCGAAGGTGCGAATGCCGCGCTCGCACAGGATGACGTTGTCGTTGCCCTCGCTCATGATGTACTCGGCAGCCATGAGCAACTCGTCGACGGTGCCGGACATGCCGCGCTTGAGCAGGACCGGGGTCTTGGTCTTGCCGACCTCCTTGAGCAGGGGGAAGTTCTGCGCGTTGCGGGCGCCGATCTGCATGACGTCGATCTTCTTATCCAAGAAGACCTGCACGTCGCGCGGGTCCATGATCTCGGTGACGATCGGCATGTCGAGCTCGGCGGATGCCTCGCATAGCAGGTCCAGGCCGGCGGGACCCATGCCCTGGTAGGCGTAAGGGGAAGTGCGGGGCTTGTAGGCGCCGCCGCGCAGCATCGTGGCGCCGGCGGCCTTCACGCGGCGGGCGATGCGGATGAGGTTCTCGCCCTCGACGGAGCAGGGGCCGGCGATGACCTGGAACTGGTCGCCGCCGATCTTGACGCCGTGGCCGCAGTCGATGACGGAGTCCTCGGGGTGGAACTTGCGGTTGGCGCGCTTGAACGGCTCGGAGACGCGCTGCACGCGCTCGACGACATCCATGGACTCGAGCAGGAACGGGTCGATCTTGGTCGTATCGCCCACCAGGCCGATGATGGTCTCGTTCTCGCCGCGCGAGACGTCGGTCTTGAGACCCTTCTTCTCAATCCAGCTGACGATATGGCCGACGGCCTCGTCGCTGGCGCTCCGCTTTAAAATCGCAATCATGGTGTGCCTCTCACCTCGATGGATAGCTCTTGCAAAAACGGCCCGCATCGCGAGCCGTTATATATGTGCATGAGAGTTTATACTAATTGTTTCACTTTTGCGTTCTAAAGTGAGCCTTTGCGCCGTGTCTCCCACGTAATTGCAAAGCTTTTTCTATTCTTTTGTTAGCCCGTGGCGCACTTGGGTATAATGCCAACCGTTCGCCCTATTAGCTCAGGGGATTAGAGCGTCTGCCTCCGGAGCAGAAGGCCGTTGGTTCGAATCCAACATGGGGCACCATCGAACGTAAGACCGTCCGAACCTCGCATGGTCCGGGCGGTTTTCTTATACCGAAGCGACGTGATGGGACGTGGTATGGCAGCAACGGATATCGAGCGCGGGCTTTCGACCGCCGAGGTCGAGGAGCGCATCGCCGCCGGTAAAATCAACCGCAACATGGAGCTTAAGACCAAATCGGTCAAAGAGCTCATCATCGAGAACCTCTGCACGCTGTTTAACTTGATCAACGCTGTCTTGGCGATTTTGGTGTTGCTGACCGGATCGTTCAAGAACCTCACGTTCCTGTTCGTGGTGTTTTTGAATACCGCCATCGGCGTCATCCAGTCCATGCGCTCCAAGAAGATGGTCGATAAGCTCACGCTGCTCACCTCTAAGAAGGCCATCGCGGTGCGCGACGGTGCCGAGGTGGAGCTCGACCTGGACCAGATCGTGCTCGACGACATTATTCGCCTGGGGCGCGGTGACCAGATTCCGGCCGACGCCGTGGTGGTATCGGGCGAGGCACTCGTGAACGAGAGCCTGCTGACGGGCGAGAGCGATCTCATCAAAAAACAGCCCGGCTCCGAGCTCATGAGCGGCAGCTTTATCGACTCGGGCCTGCTGCGCGCCCGCGTGATCCATGTCGGCGCCGACAACTACGTGGCCAAAATTAATAACGAGGCCAAGTACGTCAAAAAGGTCAATTCCGAGATCATGAACGCGCTCAACGCCATCGTGCGCTTTGCGAGCATCATCATGATCCCGCTCGGTTTGGCGTTGTTTGCCTCGAGTGTGAGCGAGCTGTGGGATGCCGCTGGTACGCCGGGCGATAGCGCGCTTTCGTGGTGCTTTTCCGAGCTACTTGCCGGTCGCGTGCCCTCGTCGGCGCTGCTGTCCACGGTGGGCGCTCTTTTGGGCATGATTCCGCAGGGCCTGGTGCTTCTGACCTCGTCGGTGCTTGCCATCGCCACGGTGCGCCTGGCGCGCCGCAAGGTACTTGCGCAGCAGCTCTACTGCATCGAGACGCTCGCGCGCGTCGACGTGTTGTGCCTGGACAAGACGGGCACCATCACGTCGGGTCGCATGGAGGTCGAGGGCACCTATCCGTTGCCTGTTGAGGGCGTTGGCTTTGGCGCGGATTCGGACGAGGCGTCTGTCCCCGTCGAGACCACGGTCCTCGATTTTGCGCTCGCCAACGTGGCGCGTGCCACCTCGGCAGACGCCAACGAGACCTGTCAGGCGCTGCTCAACTACTACGCCGACCGCCCGGTCGAGGTGTCCGAGCCGCTGGCGGTCATTCCGTTCTCTTCGTCCAAAAAGTGGAGCGGCGCCTCGTTTGCGGAGGGCTCCTATGTGATGGGCGCGGCGCAGTTTGTGCTCTCTGATCGTGTGTTTTCGCAGGTCGAGAAC
>CAJMPM010000121.1 GCA_905215225.1 uncultured bacterium | reverse complement strand
GTCCCTACGAGCTCGAGAAGGGCGCGGCGGACGCTGCGGTCGACCGCGCGCTCGATGAGGTTAGCGAGGGCATGGAGCGCTCCGGGCTGAGAGGCCAGGCGACGGGCTTCAAACGCGCGCTTGCGATCATGGACGCCGTTCCGTACGACCGCTCGAACCCGCATCCGACCGTTCTCATCGTGGGCGAGTACCTGCTCAATTTCCATCTCGGCGCCAACCACGAGATCGAGCGCTACCTCGAGGACAACGGGCTCGAGGTCATCGAGGCGCGCATGACCGACGTGATCCGCAAGACCTATTTCTACAAGCATGCGCAGTCGCGCGAGTTCCACGTCGATCTGTCGCTGCCCGAAAAGGCCTGGTACGCCACGGCGGACAACCTGTTCGAGCTCGCGCACGTCCGTTGCGACCGCCTGGGCGCGGCGAGCCCGCTCTACGAGCCGCCGACGCGCATGCCCGAGCTCGTGCGCGCGAGCGATAAGATCCTGCACCATACGTTCGATGCGGGCGAGGGCGTGCTGATTCCGGCGGAGATCCTCGAGCACGCCTAGCGCGGCTGCCGCAACTTCGTGATCCTGCAGCCGTTCGGGTGTCTGCCCAACCATGTCGTGGGGCGCGGGCTCATCCAAGCGCTCAAGGAGCAGGATCCCACGGCGCAGTTCCTGCCGCTCGACTACGATCCCGACGTGAGCTTCGCCAACGTGGAGAACCGTCTTCAGATGCTCATCATGAACGCCAAGGCGCAGGGGTGCGGTGAGGCGCATGGCGAGACCGCGTAAGGACGCCGCTGCGCCCGATGCGCGCACCCGTATCATCGAGGCGTTTTGGGAGCTCATCGAGAACAACAGCATCTTCGAGCTGTCGGTTGGCGAGGTGACCCGCGCCGCCCGGTGCAATCGCGGAACGTTTTACTACTATTTTCACGATTTCGATGAACTCGTCGCCATCGCCATGACCCAGCTGCTGCAGGATAACGAGCTTATCACCGATGCCCTCTGGCATTTTTCGAGCGAGGGCGACCTTTCGGCGTTCGACCGGCGCGACGTCCGCTGCCTGCTGCGGCGCATCGTCATCACCATGAGGGCGGGTGCCGCCGAGCAGGTCGTGCAGGGCATCCATACGATCATCATCGACCGCGTGAGAGAGATCGTCCACCCCGACGGAGAAGAGCTCAAGGCGGATTCGAGCTTTGCGGTGGGCTTTCTGGTCTCGGGCATCATGGACTTTGTGATGGCGGTCGGCTTTGCCCGGGAGGGCGGCGAGGAGATAGACCTCGAGCAGCTGGGGGACAGCGCGTGCGCGTACCTGAGGGCGGTCGCCATGCAGACGGTTGAAACGGTCGCGCAAGTCGAGGGCGGCGATACATCCGAGCTGCTCGAACGCGTCTCCAAGGAGGCCGATGCCTATCGCGCATCGCGTGCGACGAGTCCCGACGTGGTGAAAGACGCCTAGGGTTTCTCTTGCGGGGCGCCTGTCGCGCATCGCGCGGTGAGTCCCGCGATGCGGTCATAACCTGCATTCATGTGAGCCGGGTTTATAGATATTCCTCCAGCTGTTAACATAGACAACCTGTGGGTAAAGAGACAAAAGCGCCGCCGACGGGCGGGCGTTTTGATTTCGATGAACTCATGTAAGGAAACGAGCATGTTAGATAGATTTACCGATCGAGCGCGCAAGGTCATGTCGATGGCCAAACAGGAGGCGCTCGATCTTCATTCAAATAAGGTGGGCACCGAGCACCTGCTGCTCGCGCTTGCCAAGGAGGACGAGGGCATTGCCGCCGAGGCGCTGCGCTCGCTCGATATCTCCTACGACGACATCATGGACACCCTCAAGGAGGTCCAGACTACCGTTCCCGAGCCCAGCGAGGAGACCGAGGCCGCTAAGCTCGCCTTTACGCCGCTCGTCATCAGCGTGATGGAGCGCTCTTTCCGCGTGGCACGCGAGAACAACCAGACCTATGTGTCGACCGAGCACCTGCTCATCGGTATCGTCGAAGAGGGCAACGGCATGGCCATGGACATCCTCATGCGCCTGGGTGTGTCGTCCGCCTCCATCAAAAAGGCTATCGAGAAACTCACCGCCAAGGACCAGGACAAGAAGCGTCCGCTCGCCGGCGCCGGTGCTGGTCGTCCCGGTGCGGGCCTGCCGTTCTTTAGCGGCTCGGATACCTCTCAGCAAAAGGGGGGTGGCACCGATACGCTTAAGCAGTTCGCGACCAACCTCACGCAGAAGGCGCGCGACGGCGAGCTCGATCCTGTAATTGGTCGCGAAAAGGAAGTCCAGCGCATGATGGAGATCCTTTCGCGCCGCACCAAGAACAACCCGCTTATCTTGGGTGACCCCGGTGTGGGCAAGACGGCCATCGTCGAGGGCCTGGCGCAGCAGATCGCTGCCGGCAACGTGCCTGAGAACCTTATGAACCAGAACATCTGGACGCTCGACCTGCCGGGTCTTGTCGCGGGCGCCAAGTATCGCGGCGAGTTTGAGGAGCGCCTCAAGAACGTGATACAGGAGGCAACCGAGGCCGACGACGTCATCCTGTTTATCGACGAGATGCACACCATCATCGGTGCCGGTTCTGCCGAGGGCTCCATCGACGCGAGCTCCATGCTCAAACCCGTGCTCGCGCGCGGTGCCTTTCAGATTATCGGTGCCACCACGGCCGAGGAATTCCGCAAGTACCTCACCAAGGACCCGGCCTTCGAGCGTCGCTTCCAGACCATCGATGTCGAGGAGCCGAGCGTCGAGGACACGGTCAAGATCCTGACCGCGCTCAAGCCGCGCTACGAGGAGCACCACCATGTGCGTTACACACAGGGTGCTATCGAGGCCGCCGCGAACCTCTCCAACCGCTACATTCAGGACCGCTTCCTGCCCGATAAGGCCATCGACCTCATCGACGAGGCCGGTGCCCGCGCTCGCATCGCCGCGAATCGCGCGCCCGAGCCGGTGCGCGAGGCCGAGCATCGCATAGAGGAGCTCAAGGCCGCCGCGCAGGAGGCCACCGAGAGCGACGACATGAACAAGGCTGCCGAGATCACTGAGCAGCAAAAGGCTGTCGAGATTGAGCTTGCCGAGGCCAAGGCTGCCTGGCCGGCCGCGCTCGACGCGAGCCCGCTCACTATTGACGTGAGCCAGATCGCCGATATCGTGTCCGTGACCTCGGGCGTGCCGGTGTCCTCGCTTACCGAGAGCGAGAGCCGTCGCCTGCTACAGGCCGAAAGCGTGCTCAAGACCCGCATTATCGGCCAGGACGAGGCCGTCGAGGCCGTTGCCAAGGCCGTGCGCCGCAGTCGCTCGCCGCTCAAGGATCCGCGTCGCCCCGGCGGCAGCTTTATCTTCCTGGGCCCCACCGGCACGGGCAAGACCGAGCTCGCCAAGACGCTCGCCGAGTATCTCTTTGGTAGCAAGGATGCGCTCATCAGCTTCGACATGTCGGAGTTCGGCAGCGAGTTCGAGGTCTCCAAGCTTATCGGTAGCCCCCCGGGCTACGTTGGTCATGACGAGGGCGGTCAGCTCACCAAGGCCGTTCGTCGTCACCCGTACTCGGTCGTGCGGTTCGACGAGATCGAGAAGGCGCACCCCGATATCTTCAACATTCTGCTGCAGGTGCTGGAGGAGGGCCGCCTGACCGATAGCCAGGGCAAGACGGTCGACTTCCGTAATACCGTGATCATCATGACGTCCAACGTGGGCGCCCGCGAGATTGCGCAGGATGCGAGCGTTGGCTTCGGCACCACCGGCGAGCAGGGCCTTACCTCGAGCGAGATTAAGGGCCGTGCGATGGGCGAGCTCAAGCGCCTGTTCCGCCCCGAGCTGCTCAACCGTATCGACGACATCGTGGTGTTCCAGAAGCTTTCGGGCGAGAACCTGACCAAGATCGCGCACCTGCTGGTGGACGACCTGCGTCAGCGTCTGATTGCCAACGGCATGCACATCACGCTCACCGATGCGGCCTACGACAAGATCGTGGCCGAGGGCACCGACCTCACCAACGGTGCGCGTCCGCTGCGTCGTGCCATCCAAAAGCTCATCGAGGATCCGCTGTCCGAGGAGCTGCTGGCCGGCGAGTGGGGCGAGGGCGATACCGTCCTGTGCGATGTGGCCGACGGCAAGTTTGTCTTTAGCCATGGCACGGGCGAGATCCCGGCACCGCGTCAGGCGGGCACGCTCGGTGGCGATACCGCCCCGGCGGCACCGCACACCGGCAACGCCGCGCCCGTGAGCGGCGGCGTGACCTCGGGCCCCGGCGGCATGATGCAAGCCGGTTCCGGCGCGCTGTAGGGCGTAACATAGCTTTGCGAAGGGGCACTCCTGTCGGGGCGCCCCTTTTTTATGAGTAAATGGTGCTATACTCGAAATATAAATATGTATAGCAGAAGGAGCTAGCATGCCAATATCGGTACTCGACTCACGGCCGGTCCAGATGAATGTGCGCATAGATCGCCAGCTCTAAGAGGCAGGAGACGCCGTACTGACTCATATTGGCATGACGCCGTCACAAGCTGTGAGGGAGCTGTGGCAGTACTTGACCGAGAACGGTCATATGCCCGTCGCAAAAAAGAATGATGACGAAGTCCTGCCTGACGACATACGATCGAAGGCGAGTTCGTCCCGCGTCTCGGAAGGGGCTGCGTTAATTTCGAATTTTTATGAGCGGTTCTCGATTCAGAGGCCGAGCCCCGATGAAGCCTTTGATTACGACGAGTTATACGATCAAATGATGAGCGAGAGATTCAGCGATTGGATCGAATTATGAGCGGCGTCGGAACGAAACGTGTGCTCAAGCTGTTGATCGACACGAACGTCTGGCTAGATTACTTTCTCGCTCGCACGAATGCGACCAGGCCGATAGTCGAGCTCCTTTCTCGCGCGGCGGAAGCGGAGGATATCGTCCTCTTCTCGTCCTCCCTGTCTGTCAAAGACGTCTATTACATTCTGGGAAGGACGATGAAGGCCGACGCCCGCCGTGAGGGGGCTCTCACTCCCGAAGCCATCGCCGGTGCCGACGAGACAGCGTGGGCGTGCGTTCGCCTGATTCGGCAAAAGTCGATTATTGCCTCGGTCGGTGCAGACGAGGGCTTCGACTCCTTTGTGTTCAAGTATCATCACAACGACTTTGAGGACGACCTGATGCTGGGCGTCGCCAATCGCATTGATGCCGATTACGTCGTGACAGAGGACAAAAATCTCATCAAACATACCAATGGTGTATGCATTAATGTTCAACAGGCGTTGAAGTTGGTTGAAGTGTCCAACGTCCCTTCGGCACGGCCCGTCTAACCTG
>CAJMPM010000120.1 GCA_905215225.1 uncultured bacterium | reverse complement strand
CGTGCCCGGCGTCGATCCTGCAGCTGCACACCAACTGCGTTGTCGTTGCCGACGAGGCCGCCCTTTCGCTCTGCGAGTAGCGCGAATCCTGCAGCTCGACATAGCCTTGCCTAAGGCCTCCGCTTTGCGGGGGCCTTTTTGCTATCCCTTTCCGCCCACTTGACCAAAATCTTGCCGCAAGCTTGACGAATGCCGGATGTCCAACAGCTTGATTCATTCTATACCAGATTCTATGCAAAAATGCCACTAGAAGGTCGTAGACGGTAGCGGGTGCTAGGCGAGTTGAATGACATGGCTGAACCTTGTTCATCTGCGTTACACTGCCGCTTAGATGGGACAAGCTGACAAGCTCATTTACCTGCTTAAAGACCGATTAGTCGGGGGATTAATAACAATCGGCCCTCGCTGTACAAAAACTTGCCGCTTGCGTACCAAAAGACAACCTAGAACACAAGGTCGCTCTATTCATAGCGCGGCTTGTATGGTCTTGCGGCTACAGTGTCCATACGGTCGAGTTGAGGAGCGGGCATGGTAAACGATTTGGGCAGTATGGACGATCTCGAGCTGATGCCGCTGGGCGGTGGCTATATGGTGCGACGCGAACGCTTGATGAATGAGCTTCTCGCCAAGGGCCGAAAGGCCGGCATCGTGGTTCTTTATGCGCCCGACGGGTTTGGGAAGACCTCGGTGCTGCTGCAGTACACCCATGAGGTTAAATGCGACCCGACGCGAGGCCCCGTGCGGATTATCGAGGCCGATCGCGCCATTGGGCGCGAGGTGTTTATGCAGCTCGAGGTGGTTACCGAAGAACTCAAAGACAAACCGCACTCCCTTATCGCGATTGATAATGTGCCAAACTTCGATCAGCACGATACCGAAGACCTCATCGACAGGATTCGCGGCCTGCGCGCTATGGGGATAGGGGTCTTTATCTCCTGCCGTCCTTCAAATCGTCAGCTGATTCATGGGCTGGGCGATTCGGTTAAGATCAATGCGCAGATGCTCAAGGTGCATGCCTATGAGTATTCGGCGTGGGCATCGGCGTTTTCGATCAGCACATCGCTCGACTTTTATCAGCTCACGCAGGGCGTGCCCGAGCTCGTTTCGGCTTTGCAGACGGGTCTGTATGGCCAAGGCGACGTAGCCGGTCTGCTCGAAAACGAGATTGTCATCGTTTATGGCTCGGCACTTGTCGATCTGGCTTCGCTCGACAATAATGCGCTGTTTTGCGTGGCATGTCTCATGGTTTTGATGGGCGAGGGCAATATCGCAGAACTCGAGGCTTGCGGGGTGAGGCTGTCGATGGTCGACCAGTCCTATTTTGTACGCGACTACCCGATCTTTGGCTTGGATCCCGCCGAGCGGAGTTTTACGTGTCTGGGCACGGAGGATAACGGACGCTTGCGCTTGCGTAAGTTGGTGGCCGAGGTCCGCCCCGAACTTGTTCCGAGGGCGGCCCGGATTTTGCTTAAGGCGGGCCGATGTGATGCGGCGATGGGTCTGGCGGATGCCTTTTTGGACCGTGAAGCGGTCCTTGAACTTGCTGGGCAGTATGGGGTCGATCTGGCTCTGACGGGGCACGGGGCCGATATCTGCCGAGCGGCGCTGGGCACGATCGATGCCGACGATCCGGCTCCAGAGCCAACGCCTGCCGAAGCGCTTGGCGTATATCTGGCAGCGGTCAGCGTGTCCAATACAAAGCTCGCTCGCTATATGGCATCGGTCATCGAGCGCGGGAGCGAACGGGCGGCCTGCGAAATAGACCCTGTTTCATGGAGGGTGGCCCAGACACTGACGGCTGTTTGCTATGGGGACAACGGGCTTGGGCTTCCTACGAACCTGGCCGTGCCAGAAATCGAGACATCCCATACCGCACTCGATATGTTGTCTGCGCATATCGAGGTCAAGCGCTGCCTGACGGAGCGGGGAGATGACGGCGGCGTTCTACAGCAGCTCAAAACGAGCAAGGCCTACGACTGCGAGCTCGACATCGCGGGGATTGTTATACGGGTCGATAGCATGCTGGTGGAGCTCTTTGACGGGTCGTTTGCGGGAACCGACGAGCGCGACGACGAGATGACGGTGGTGCGGGAGGCGCTCGACGTACGCGGGCTTAAGGCGATGGCTATCTGGGTGCGCATGGTGTTGGCGGCACGGCGGCTCCTTTCGGGCTTGCCGGTAACCGACGACGCGGCGTTCAACGAGCTCGATCGTTTTGCCGTGCGCATGCGCGACAACCAGATTCAGCTGTTTGGCCTGTTGCTAGAAGGTTGGCAGTCGCTGGCAGAGGGACGGCCGGTTAATGCAAAATTCCGTGCGGTCCAAGTGCTCAAACTTGCCGAGGAGTCGATTGCGTACATGCGCGATAACGCATTGCTGCTGGAGCGCGCGGCATATCTGCGTAACACCTCGATGGTTTCGGTACGCGAGGAAGCGGAGCTACTCGATATAAGCCAGACGCAGGTTGGTGGCGCAGAAGCCTGGATGGTGGCGCTGCATTTGGCCTGTGCGGGCCGAGACAGCGACCTTGCGGCCTGGATGTCCATGAATCGTGCGGGGATTCTAGAGCCATCGTATCGGCTCTTTGCGCGCCTTGCCATGCATTGTCTGGGCGAGCCGGCGGGCAGGATACGCAAGAAGCTTCCCGTGCGCGAGCTGTCGCGGTACTCGCTGCGCGACGATTTGGAAGGAGAGGGCGAGCGCCTGTTCCAGGCCGGCGAGGTTGAAGCCGTTGATACCATCGACCATATCGAGATTCGCATATTTGGTGCGTTTCGCGCCGAGCGCGACGGGTTTCCCATCACGGACAAAATGTGGCGCCGCAAGAAGGCGGCGACGCTTGCCGAGCGGCTTGCGCTGGGCATGGATGCGCTCGTCGATCGTGAGACGCTGGCCATGTAGCTGTGGCCCCAGGCCGAGTACAATAGCGCCCGCAACAATCTGTACTCGACGATATCGCGCTTGCGGTCGGCTTTGGGACCGACGCCGGATGGCAAGTCGTGTGTGCTCATCCAAAATGAATGCATTGGGCTCAACGGCGACTACGTCAAGACCGATGTACGGCTGTTTGACCAGATAAGCCGCGAGGTTTTGGGAAATCGCACGGGTGCGCGCGGGCCCCATTTAGTTGAGCTGTGCCTTAAGATTGAGCAGCTTTATGCCGGACCGCTGTATGTTCCCAATGGCTGTAATCCCACCTACTTTTTGCGTATGCGACGCATTATGCAGTCAAAGTACATCGATTGCATGATTAAGGGAGCAAATGCCGCTCTAGAAGAAAACGACCTGCAGTCGGCGATTTGGCTGGCGGAGTCGGGGCTTCGGCAGGAAACGGCGCGTGAGGATATGGTGCGCTGCGCCATGCGCGTCTACAGTGCGGCGGGGCGGCGACGCGATATCGTCGAGCTGTACAGCGGGCATATGCACCATCTGAGGGAGCAGGTCAATGGCGTGCCCGAGCCCGAGACGCGGCGTCTATATGAGCGCTTGGTGGAGGGGCGGCTCAATCGCGTACTGGTCGAGCGATAAAAAACGGGCGCCCGAAGTACTTGGGCACCCGTAAGCTTGCTATGTGTTGGCTCGCCGGATTATTGGCTCTTAGACGAGCTTGATCTTCTCGATGTCCTTGCGCGAGGACTCGCGATACAGCGAGAACTTGCGGCCGATGACCTGGACGACCTCGGCGTGGCAGCGCTCAGCGAGCTCTTCGGCGGCCTCGCGGGCGGAAAGACTGGAGCCATCGAGCACGGAGCACTTAACGAGCTCGTGCTTCTCCAGGTAGGCGACCGTCTGCTCGACGGTGCCCTCGTTGACATCGGACTTGCCGATGATGATGGCGGGGTTGAGGTGATGGGCCATGCTGCGAAGCTGCTTGACCTGGGCTCCTGTCAGTGCCATGGGTTCTCGCTTTCTATGTATGGGCGCCCCGCGATGGGGCCTTAATCTACGTGAGCTGTCCCACGATAGCGCAGGAACGGCGCGGTGTGGAGCGCGTTTGCCCAGTTCGCAAAGAATGCGGATGCCGGGTGGGAAGACGATGCAAGCTTTAGATGGGCTGCGGGCGGGGTACGGAGACCGGCTCCCAGGCGATAAACGCCCATCGGACCTTGCGGATGTGGTCGAGCATGTAGCGTCCCTGCGGTACGCCCTTGGATCCCGGCTCGCCGGCATGGGGGTTTTCGATCATATGGTGGGCGATATAGTCGCGCAGGCGGTCGATCTTGCCCTCGTTGCCATGCTCGAGCATGCGAGAAAAATCCGCCACGCCCGCCTCGAGACTATCGAAGGTGTCGCGACGGGGCGATTCAAAATACGTGACCTGCGGCAGTGCGCCCATCTGAATAAGGATGTTAAAGGCATATACAAATCCGTTGCTGCGGGTAACCGAGGCGCCGATGGCGTTCATCAGGTGCAGGTCATAGCGCGGGCTGGAGTTGGCGACCATCGTGACAGCACAACGCCGACGAGCCGTACGGTCAAGCTTGGCAAGTGCGCCTTTTAGGTTGGTCGTGGTGACAGAGCGACTGGCAAAGGCAACATCTACCGCTTTCGCGACCGGTCCAACCAGATCCCAATCGTCATCCCAGGCAAGCTCAAGCGGCGTAATTAGGTCCTCGAGCCCATAGTACTCAATGCCAGCATCAAGGGTGCCCAACATGGCAGGAGAGAAGTCGGCAGCAATCACGGAATGCCCAGCCTGAGCAAGCGGGATAGCAATCGACCCAGCCCCACATCCCATATCAAGCACCGACTCACCAGGCTCAAGCGCCAACAGTTTTATAAAATCCCGAGCATACGGGGCAGTCTCCAGCGGACGAAAATGCCGAGCCCGCTTATCCCACTCAAAAGGATCATCAGCCCGTCGCCGATCAGCTTGCAGACGCATCCATTCGCCATTCCAATCAGCAGAAAGAAGCTCAGAGCGAGCATCCCCATCAATCACGGGCCAACCTCCTAGCAACAAAAAAGCGACTCCTCCCAAAAGAAGAGCCGCAACCAGCATATATCAGAAAGAACCGATCCAACGCCAAACCGCCGCACCCGCCAAGTGGTGCAGGAGCGAAGCGACTGCAACCGGGATAGAACCCAACCGAGGTCTCGTTGTGCGGGAGCCCCGGGGAGGGCAAATATATAAGGTCGATCGCGAGTTCCGCACGAGCCGGAGAGCACTTAATGTGCTCTCCGTGCGAGTCAGGACTGTTCGAGCAGGCGACCTTATATATTTGCCCTCCCCGGGGCTCCTCGCCAGTCCCCCTCAGCTAGTTCTTCGGCGAGTTGAGCGGTGCCGGGAAGCGTAC
>CAJMPM010000119.1 GCA_905215225.1 uncultured bacterium | reverse complement strand
CGGCGGATGCAGAGGCACCGGCAGCGATATCACGATTTCCGGCGACGCACAGGTAAAAGCGCAGGGCGGTACCGAGTACAATGAAGGTGCAGGTGCCGGGATTGGCAACGGACTCAGTCGAAGTGCCGTACCAGTCGTCCTCGACCTCATCGTACATATTGGCCCAGAGCGTATCACCCACATTGAGCGCGCCGGACTTCGTCGAATACGAGTTGTCCTTATCCTTGGCGTCCTGGATATAGACCTTAGCCTCGCTCGAAAGCGTTGTGGCGGACGCGGCGGCAACGGCGTTCTTCTGCTCCGAAGCAGCAGGCATCGCAGCAGAGCTCTCGGACTCAGTCGCGTTGTCTGCGGCGGTGTCAGCACTATTCGCGGCACTCGCAGTTGCGCCCTGATCTGCGTCGGCGCCATCGTCAGCCGCGCTCGCCGGCGCACTGTTCGCGCCGGCATCGGCGGCAGTAGTGCCCTCGTCGGCCGTCGCGCCCTCGCCACCCGTCGTAGCCTGAGCCACGGCATCGGCAATGCCCTCAGCGCCCTCGGCCCAAAGTTGCGCCGGCGTGGTGCCAAAAGCCATGGCAAAAGCCAGGAACGCCACCAGACCGCGCTTGGCTACGCCACGGGCAATCGCTCCATGGCGACGCCACGAGGCGCGCTGGCACTCGTCCTCAAACATATCCATTTGTCTCCTATTGTCTGAACTTGGAGCATTGCCCAGCGGCTGCCCCACGTCATCGCGCACATTGCGCTCGAGTACCCCCATCGGGGTCCCCCTTCCCTCCAGAGCCCAACGCGTACCGGCGGCATGTGCCGCGGCCACGTGCAAGATGGGAGGCGATCCGACTTAACCCTACCAACCCGGGCGCGCCGTCCGATCTGCGACGCGACCATCCCGGGCCAAGAGGAATTACGGTTACTGGTACAGCCGGGGACTTGCACCCCGATTCTCCCAAACGCGCAGGAAAACTACGCATTCGTGCGTCTCCGCACCACCATCTAGGCCATCGATTTTTACTGTCAGTATGGTATCACGCAAAAGGGCCCCGCACACAGGCGAAGCCCAAGGTAAAAGCTATGGTTTGCGATAGAAAAGGACAAGGATGGAGTGCCGAGCAAAAGGATCCGTCTTTCCCCAATCCCGAAAAATGCTAACGCTTGCCGCCGTGACTGTTGCGCCAGATCTCGCGGCCCAACATCAGCGCCAGCACCAGCGCGCTCACGTAGCCCATAAAGCCAATGACCGGGATACCAAACACAACCGGCTCGATGCGCGCGTAGTACACCACCGACGAACCGATAAACAGGCCGGCAATCACAATTGCCATCGACATGCGGTCGATAATCCCACCCAGCTGTCGCAGCGCCTTATCGCTGCTCATGATCTGCGTGTTCACCTTAAGCTGGCCGCGTGTGAGCATACGCGAAGCCAGGCCCAGATACTCAGCCGCCTCGAGTGAGCCCTTCGCCGCGCGATAGCTGCTCGCGGCAAGATCGCGCCCCATTTCGCGCACGCGCGCATAGGTGCTCTTCTCGTTTTTGATGTGCGTCTGGATGATCTGGATCATGTTGACGTCGGGCATGTACTCGGTCAGCAGGCCCTCGAGCGTCACCATGCCGCGGGCGAACATCGTCACCACGCTCGGCAGCTCAACGTCGTTTTTGCGCGCCAGGTTTAGCAGCGAGGTCAAAAACTCGCCGATATCAAGATCCTTAAGGTCGAGACCCGCAAAGTCGGCGACGATAAAGTCCAAATCGGACAAAAAGGCCGAATGGTCGAGCTCGGCCGAGTCGCCGCGCGTCACGGCAAAGCGCATGAGCGAATCCTTGAGCTTGGGCACGTCGCCCTCGGCCACGGCGAAAATCATGTCCTTGACGATACCGCGGTCGTGGCTCGACATACGCCCGACCATGCCCAGGTCAATAAAGTAGACGATGCCGTCCTTGAGGATGATGTTTCCCGCATGCGGGTCGGCATGGAAAAAGCCGTCATCGAGCACCTGCGTCGAATAGTCCTCGACAATCGCCGAGCCGATCTTTTCCAGGTCATAGCCCTCGGCCACCAGGCGCTCGGGATCGGCGATGGAAATACCGTCGATGTAGTCCATGACCACGACGTGCTCAGTGCAAAGGTCCAGGTAGGATTTGGGACACGAAACGCCGTGCACGCTTTTGTGGAAGTCATAGAAATCGTTGAGGTTTTTGGCCTCGGCCAAAAAGTTGGTCTCCTCGCGAAACGAGGTCCACAACTCCTCGACTACGCCGTGCAGGTCAACGAATTGATCGGTGTTGACGAACTTGGAAACGATGCGCACCACCGAGCGAATGATATCGATGTCCTGTGCCATAACCTGCTGCGCACCGGGGCGCTGCACCTTGACGGCCACGTCCTCGCCCGTCACCAGACGAGCGCGGTGCACCTGCGCGAGCGACGCGCTTCCGAGCGGGTTGGGGTCGATCGCGTCGAACATCTGCCCCAGGCGCTGGCCGTATTCCTCTTCCAGACAGCGGAGCACTACCTCATATGGCACCGGCTCTACGTCGGAGCGCAGGCGACGGAGCTCGTCGCAAAACCGCTGCGGCAAAATCTCGGAGCGGTTAGCCTGAATCTGCCCCATCTTGACGAACATGGGACCGAGCTCTTCGAGCAGACGACGCAGACGCACCGGCGTGAGGTTATCCCATACGCGGTACTTTTTGATCAGGCGAACGATCTGCCCAATGCGCTCACGACGACCCGCCGGCGTGAGCTGGTATTCCTCGTCCGGCGCCATCGCGTCGGGCTCCTCGGGGACCATATCGACAGCACGCGGCTTCTTGCGAGCGCCCGAGACAGCGGCCTCGACCTCATCGACAACCGCCGTCTCGTCACCCAGGGGATCTTGATTGTTGTAATCGGTGGTGGAATCTGCCATCTGCGCTGCTACTCGGCCTCTTCGGTGTCCTCTGCATCGTCGGGCTCAACGGACTCGACGGGCACCGAGGTCACGTTGTCCTCGAGCGAATCGACGATGTCGCGCACATGGGCCAGGAAGGCCGTGCGCTCGGGGGCGGTCATAACGCGGACGCGGGCCAGGATGAGCTCGTCGAGCACGCGCTGCGCCGCAGTCTCACCCTGCATGCCCAGGCGCTCGGTCAGGTCGGAGATGGTGCCGCCGGCCTGCTCGAACATGTCGGACACACTGCGGGCGATATCGGGGGTGCCGGCGTCCTTGCGAACCTGCTCGCCTTTGGTATTGAGGTCGTCGAGGACCTTCTTGCCGCCCTCGCCGGCAACGGCGGCGGCGCCGAAGCCCACGTTGATGGCACCGTTAACAAGCTGATCGAATTTCATAACCATGGTTGGCTCCAATCGTGAACAACTGCATTGGCCTTCTTGTACCCAAGATTGAGCGAACGACACAAAATCGTTTTACCGCCAAGATAGAAATCGAGCGGGGCAAAGCCTTTGACGGCGTTTGCCCCGCTCGCTCGCTGCAAGGCCGTCTTTACCTTACGTTATCGTTCATCGCGAAGGAATTCTTCATGGCACAGCTCGTGGTGTAGAGCACCTTGCCCAACAGAGCATCGGTCTCCACGCGCACGAGCTCGGCAAAGGCCTCGTTGGCGCGGGCGAGCTCGGCGGGCGCCTCGGCCTCGGGCAGCGCGGCCACGACAGCGTCAACGTCGTGAATCTGCTTGTGGCCCATGCCGCCGACCTTCTCCTGATAGTCCTCGACTGCGCGACAGCACTCGTGGAAGCGAACATCGGCCAAGGCACCGATCAGGCGATTTGCCCAATAGAAATTCTCGGACGTCACGCGGGCCTGCGTGCCGGCATAGTACTCGGGCATGGTCTCGACATTGGCGTACAGCGGCACGAGCGCGTTAAACGAGTTGGAGCCAAACGCCATCCACTGCACGGCGCGATACGCCGGCTGCGCATAGGGGCGCAGCTGCAGCACGGCGAGCTGGCTGTTGCGGTTGATGCCGATGGGACGATAGGCGCCGCGCGTGGCGGGCGTGCCCTTGCTGCCGTAGCAGTCGTACTCCGTGCCCTGGTAGTGACTCGAAAGCACGTACTTGATATCCTCGATGGTCACCTTGTGCTCGGGCACGCGGCTCCAGGGGATATCGTCGCTCTCGGGCGTGTAGTCGGCGTCGGGGCCATCCCACACGTCGCTGGGGTTGAGGCAGCGCTGCATGTACCAGGCGCGCGGCGTGTTGTAGACGTGGTCGCTGTCGCTGTGCGAGCCAAAGGCCTCGCGCGGGTTAAAGACCGCGGCGGGACCGTCGCCCTTAACGCCCAGCGTCAGGTCCAGATGCCACTCGGCCATCCAGGAGCGCAGGTCGGCGGAGCACATGTGGTCGACCTGAGCGCCCTCGGCATCGTCCAGGTCAAAGCTATCGATACCCAGCTGGTTAGGCATGGTCACATAGGCGTCATCGGGCACGCGCGTGGCGATCCAGTGGTGGCCGCCGATGGTCTCGAGCCACCAGATCTCGTCAACGTCACTAAAGGCAATGCCGTTGTTCTCGTAGGTACCGTAGCGCTCGAGCAGGTCGCCCAGGATACGCACGCCGCCGCGGGCGGACTTGGCATACGGCAGCACCAGGGTCACCATGTCCTCCTCGCCCAGACCGCCGGGCTGCGCCGGAACATAGCCGTCCTCGCCCTCGTTGCCCTTGGCGGGTACGTAGTCCACAAGCGGATCGGCGCCGCGGACGCGCTCGTTGGTGGTGAGCGTCTCGGTTGCGGACATGCCCACATTGAGCTCGTTGAAACCGGCCTCGGCCCAGATGCCGTGGCCCGGGACAACATCGGGGACGCACGTGTAGCGCATGGGGTTATCGGGCAGTTCAACGGTCAGGTGACTCAGGACGCTCGTGTAGACGCGCGGCTGCTCGTCGAGATGCACCACGCGCATACGCTTGGGCTCAAACACCCCGTTGGACGAGTCCTCGTTGCGGGCGACAAGCGTCGACCCGTCGTAGCTTGCGTTCTTACCGACCAGAATCGTTGTGCACGGCATGCGCATCCTCCTTGAGCGAAGAAATCAAACGGCAACAGTGTATCGCTTCGGAGCAGAAAGGGCGAAACCACGGCACCGGCAACCCCTGTGGTCAAAAAATGCCAAATATGAGTACTGTCACCAATTTAGTAACAGCATTTTTGCTACGCATGGGTGCCGGAAGTCTACATTTGTTCAAAAATTAGATGATGTAATTCCCCATAGGTCCAATAAAATAGGCTCTCTATCGATAATAAATATCGTTAGAGAGCCAAATTAACCTAAAATATATGTGACTATCTTGGCAACACTACTCATATTTGGCATTTTTTGTCCACGGGGTATAGAACTAACCCCTCAAACAGCTTCAAAACGCCTATTTCGATGCGCGCTCGGCCGCTTCGATCACGTGTTTGGCGAGAATCG
>CAJMPM010000118.1 GCA_905215225.1 uncultured bacterium | reverse complement strand
TCGGAAAAGTTCTTGAACTCATTCCTGTATGTGATGGAAAGCTTTAGTCCGGACGGATACAGGTGCGGTCTGATTTCCGGCTCGGCCGTCCTTTACTGCTACTGGTAAAGCAAGACCGGGTGATCAACCCTCTTGTCTTCGGAAAGTCGAACGTTCATCGATGCGGCAACGACCTCAAGTTTATCGGGGTCGCTCTTGAGCTTTTCTTTCATTTTAAACAGGCGTTCATACACCCCAGAGGCTTCTGTCGCCTTAGTTTGGTATGTAACCCATTTGTCTCGCTCGCCGCCCCATTCCTCAAACAGTTGAGCTCTAGCGGGATCGGACATAAATAGGTCTTGAGGCGCTTCTTCATTTGCCTCCGCAAGCTCCTCGGGTGGGAACTTGAACCCTATCTGGTTCTTATAGCTTTCCCATCCGCTTGCAATCCACGGCGCGATCTCATCCGGAGGCTGCGGGCACGTTTTGAACTCCGGTTTAGCGACACTCAAAACCGGACCGTCGTTATTAGCGGAATCGCGAAATCGTACCTCGATCCATCCGTTATCTGTTGGCAAGCTCTCCAAATCAATGCAGTCCGAAGCGTATTCGCCTATGTTGCGAACGATCTTCATCCTAATCTTAGAGAACTCTTCCAAGTATCCAAAAAGGGCCTCTGCCTTATCTACAACCGATAAGTTATTGAGATCAGAACCCATTTGACACCATCCACGCAGTCATCTATTTCGGCCAGCACAATATGTTACTAGCTTACGCGGACAACCTGACAGCATTGATATTAAATCGGCAAGCGTGCGTTTGCATGCCTAGATATCAGAAGGGATATCCGACTCAACGAAATGCACCGCACGCATATGAATCGCTACAATCTCATATCAATATAAAATGAGCCCCGGTGACTTGAATCAGCGGTCATTCCCGGAGCCATTGACTTATAGCTTTTCGCATGAGGACGATTTATCAAATGAGCTTCGGTTGCGAGGACCGACAAGGCTCCTACCTCCCCTCCGCCTTCAGCTTCAGCAGCAGGTCGCCCAGCTCGGGGCACTTCTTGGAAAGGCGCGTCTGGGGTCGCTCGCCCATCCCCCATCGCTGGCGGACTTCCTGGGCGCGCGGACTCACGCGGTAGTCCCCCTCCATCATCTGCTTGAGCAGCTTGGCGGTTACGCGCGCATCGGCTAAGGCGCTGTGGGCGTGACCCGTCGACTCGTCGAACTCGATGCCAAACCACGTCGCCGCGTCACTCAAAGAGATGCGCCCGTGGCTGCCCACGTCCATGATCGAGGTGTAGAACGCCTGCAGGTCGGCCCAGTCCGTAGGAAATGCGGAAAGGTCGATGTGTTTTGCCTGGCACTCAGTCAAAAGCTGTCGACGGTCCGTCCCGCTCCAGCAAACTATCTGGGCGGAGTAGCGACCGATCCAATCGCTGAGCCTTTTGATCACCACATAGAGCGGATCGGCCATCGCGGTGTCCACGGCCGATATCCCTGTAAGCTCGCGGACGGGGAACGCAACGCCTTCGGTAAATTCCGTCTGCACAAACTGCGAAAACTCGCCCATAACGTTGCCGTGGTAATCGAGCTTGACGGCGCCGACCTCGACAATCTCGTTGCGCAGTCCACGGCGCTGGCGCTGCTTTGGCACCGGCGCAAACTCAAAGTCCAGCACAATCTGGCGCGCAAAGTTCGTCGTATCGATAGCCGAGATACCCGGCGTCTTTTCAGCTGACACGGTTAGGACCTTTCTCCGTCAACTGCCGCTTGTTACATAAGCGGCTACATTGCCGTAAGGATAGGCGCTCGTGCGGACATGAAATCGCCCAGCGCGGCCCTCTGACACACTTGCTTAAAGCCGCGCTTTGAGAGAATCGCGTCGTTATTATTATCGAACATATATTCGTATTTATAGCAGTACTTTGATAGAATTGCAGTTGTTGACGGCAGTTCCATGTGCCGGGCAGCGCCCTCCATGCGACGGGAGGTGATGCCCATGACCGATCTGACTGATTTCGTGAAGCTCCTGACCGCTTTGGTCTCGCTCCTCACGGCGCTTATCGGACTTACCGAGGCACTCAAGCAGCGTACGAAGCAGAAAAAGAGGGGTCGACGCCTCTAAGGCATTGACCCCTTAATCGAAGTAACGGCGCTGCCCAGCTATCACCCTTGGGCTGCCGTCGACCTTATTCTACCCACGGGTGCCAGGTTTACCAAATGGATTTTCGGTAAAGGAAGCACGGCACGCCCGCAAAACCACTACGCCCCAAGTGCCGCCATGGGGATCACCGCCACGCCGTCGTCGCGTGTGTAGGCAATGCTCCCCTTTCCAACCACGACCGCCAAAAACGCCGGCGCGGCATTCTGGGCGGCAGGATTGGAGAGCACTTTCCTCTCCAGCGCCTTGAGATTTCTCGCTCCATCGTCTGCTTTCGCATCACTCAGCTTGACCTCGATGGCTCCCCAGCGCCCGTCGTGCTCAACGATCAGATCGACCTCAAGGCCCTTCTCATCTCGATAATAATGGACACTGTTGTCGACACCGCCGTAGGTGGAAAGGAACACGCGCACGCGGACCTTCGAGCGCGCGTACTGACTTGCCGTCTGTCGCGCAAGCTCATCCGAAAGCCCAAGGTTTGCAGGCCAACCGCCCCTGCAGCCCCAGCGGGCGACGTCATCCTGCGAAATTACGCCGTTCTCAATGTAGTTTTTACGCCGTTTTCATTGTAGGTTTTACGCTTGGCATCATTGGCGCGACGCTCACTCAACCCCCGGATCACCGAATTGCTCAGATTGCGGGACACGCTTTCCGCCAAGGACTGCAAAAGGAAAGCGCATCCCATTCCCAGCATCGAATCAGAGCGCGCTTGGTTATCTTCGCTCGCACATCTCGGCAAACGAAATCAGCTTGGTATCTCCCCTGCTCGCCGCAGCTTCCTGACATCCTTGCGTAAAGCCGCGCTTCGAGAAGATCGCATAGCTTTTGTGCTGCCGCCTAAAGAGCTCGCTTCGACGCACGAGCTTTTCCAGAACGTCCTCGCCTACCGACTCGTTACGCCATTTGCACTCCGCAAACAGCGCAGTGCCCTCGCCATCGTCAACAATCAAGTCGATTTCTTCCTGCGTATGCGTGCGATAATCCGTCCCCCACCAGCGCCCGACGCTCGCCGGAACCACATCGAGCTGGCCCGCGCGCGCGAGTTCGTACACGTATTGTCTGCATATAAGCTCAAAGACTGTACCCATGTAATCCGATACGTGCGGCTCAATGCGCTTATACGCCATCTCGGCCATATCGTTTTGATTTAGCCCGATGTTCTGCGGAACAAACTTGTACCAGAACCTAAACATCTGATCGCTCAGCAGATACACGGCTCGTTTATTGCTCGTCTCGTTTAGGGGCAGCTCGCGCTCGACAATTCCAAGCGACGCCAACTTATCCACATAGCTCTTTACGTTGCTCGCAGGGATTCCCGTAGAGCTCGCAATCTCCGAGATCTTCGAGCGCCCCTGAGCAATTGCTTGCACGATCGCATCATATTGCTCGGGATTGCGGCACTCTTGCAACAGCAGGTTACTCGGCTCCTCAAAGAGATAGCCCGTAGGAGTAAGAAAAAGACGTTTGATGTTGTCCTTGAGCGATGCGGCAGGATCGACTCTCTCGATATATGCAGGAATGCCGCCCGTCATACCATAGCAAACTGCAGCGTCTTCGCGACTCATGCTCTGCCACAGGCCGAGGGTCGTCGTAAAATCGAGCGGCATGATCTTAAACTGGGCCGTACGCCTACCGTATAGTGGGCTCTCGTAGCCCAGCACCTGCTCTTCCATGAACGAAAGCGACGACCCGCACAGGATAAGCATGAGCTTGGTCTCTTTGTACAAGTGATCGATCTTGTCTTGCAGCAACGAGCTGATCTCGGGATTCGATTGGGCGAGATAGGGATACTCGTCAATCACGACAATCAAACGTTCCGTGCGAGCCATGGTGGCCAATGCATCGAACGCCTCGTCAAAACTACGAAACGACACGCCTGCAGCACCAACCGAACCCGCAAGTATCGCCTGGCTAAAGCCGTGCAGGTTTGCCTCTGCATTGGTACGACGAGCTTGAAAGTAAATAGCCTTCTTGTCTTGGATGAATTCTGTGATAAGACGCGTTTTGCCCACACGACGACGGCCGTAAATCACAGGCATCTCAAAGGAGCCCGTGCCATACAGTCGATTGAGCTCGGACATTTCCGCTGTTCTTCCGATAAACACAGGGCCATCCTTTCTTTACGTTATAGCTAGCTATATTATACCTTTCTATAATATAGCTAGCTATAACGTAATTCGACAAGCGATGCACGCAAAAGGGGCGGTTGAAGTGCGGCCTGGCGCCGCATGGCGTCGGCGGACGAGGCAATGCGTCCGCCGACGAATAGCGCGGAATTGGTTACTTCTTGCTCTCGGGCAAGACCAGATCCACGGCAGCGTCCTTGGCAGCATCGATGTGCTGAGCCACGACCGGCGTCTGCGGAAGGATCAGGTTAAGGACAATGGCCATGATGGCGGTGGGGGTTACGGCATTGGAGCCGATGACGGTGGACACCCAGGCGGGCATACCCTCGCCGGCAAGGCAACCGCTGGCCATCCAGATACCCAGGCCAAAGACGACGGAGGTGCCGACGATGGTGGTAGTGCGCTGCGTGAGGCCCTCGCGGGTGAACATGCGCACGCCGTTCATGGTGATGGTGCCAAAGACGCCGACGGTCGCGCCGCCGATGACGGGCTGCGGGATAGCGGAAAGGACGGCAGAGAGCTGCGGGAACAGACCGGCGATGGCAAAGACGGCCGCGATGATCACAAAGACCCACTTGTTGACGACCTTGTTGGAGCAGATGATGCCCACGTTCTGGCCAAGGGCGCTGGTGGGAAGACCGCCCAGCAGGCCGCCGACCATAGAGGTGAGGCCCTGGGACACGATAGCGCCGGAGAGCTCGCGCTCGGTGGGCATACGGTCGATGGAGCCCAGGCAGGCGGCGGAGACGTCACCGATAACCTGGATGGCAACCATGGGGAACACGACGGCGAGGGTAATGCAGACCTCGGGATCAAACTCGAGCGCGTAGGGCATGAGCTTGGGAAGGGCGAAGACCTGAGCGGTGGCGACGCTGGAGAAATCGATCATGCCAAAGGGAATCGAAACGATCATGCCAACGATCATGCCAAAGAACACGGATCCCAGCTTGAGCGTGCCCTTGCCAAAGTTGGCGAGCGCAAAGACCACGGCGAAGGTGATAAGAGCGACGCACCAGGCCTGCGGGGTGCCCCACAGCGGCGTACCCATACCGCCGGCCATATACTTGACGGCCGTGGGATACAGCGAAACGCCGATGGAGAAGATGACCGTACCGGTCACGACGGGCGGGAACAGCCACTTGATCTTGCTGTAGGCCAGACCAAAGAGGACCGCGACGGCGCCGC
>CAJMPM010000117.1 GCA_905215225.1 uncultured bacterium | reverse complement strand
TGGGGGCTGCCGAGCATCGTCGGGGAATTTCTCGGCACGGCGTCGTTCAAAACCGGCTACCTGTTCTTCATCGCCACCTACGGGACGCTCCCCGGCGCTGCCGGAGTCATGGCGGCCAGGGCCATTCGCGGGCGGGAAATCGACGCGTACTACTCTGTGCGCATGCCGGACACCTGGACGCCTGTTTTCGACCTGTCTGACCCTCAAAAGGTTGAGGGTATCAATAGGGCTGCTGAGGCGCAGATTGATGCTGTGATCGAGGCGGTGCGGGAGCGGCGCACGGGCAATATGATGCGCCATCGCGTGCCCCTGTTTGCATCGTGCGCGTATCATGCGTTTGGGCTGCCGCGTATGCAGCAGACGAGCAAGTTTGCCGTCGATGCTAGCCGCTGCGTCGGGAGTAGCCTCTGCGCTACGCGCTGTCCCATGGCGGCGAATGAGATGCGCGACGGCCTTCCCGTCTGGACAAAGCCGGAGTGCGCAGCCTGCCTTCGTTGCCTGCACTGTTGTCCCAAATTTGCCATCTCGCACGGTAAGCGCGCGGCATCCCATGGTCAGTACAGGCATCCTAAGCCAGGTGTGAGGATGTAGCGGCTGCTGGCCGCGCTACTTCCAAACTGCGAGCGCGGCGGTGCCCAGTACGATGAGGGCGAGACCGATGGCGCTGCGCCGTGAGAGTTTTTCATTGAATGACAAGCGCGCAAATAGTACCGATACGACAATCGATAGTTTGTCGATCTGCACCACGACGCTCACCTGGCCTGTGGCGATGGCGTAGTAGCATAGCAGCCACGATGCGCCAGTCGCAATGCCCGATGCCGCGAGAAATACGAGTTCGTAGCGGTCTACGTGCACGGCTTGGCCCATCTTGCCTTTAGCTGCCACGATTGCCCATGCCATAACCAGTACCACACAGGTACGGATTGCCGTGGCCAGGTTGGATTCGACGCCTTCGATGCCAGCCTTAGCAAGGATGGACGTGAGCGCTGCGAACACGGCGGCGCCGAGGGCGTAAGCGAGCCAGGTCCGGTCTTGCTGCTGCTCGGGTCCGGCAGGCTGCTTCTTCTCGATCATTAAAAACGTGCCGAGGGTGATGACAGCGGTTCCTACGAGCTTAACCGCAAGGTTGCTCGTCTCGCCAAAAAGCACGATGGCGATCAGTGCAGCGAGTACGGTGCTCATCTTGTCGACCGGTACGACCTTATTGACGTCTCCGATGCCCAACGCCTTAAAGTAACAGATCCACGAAGCACCGGTAGCGAGTCCCGAGAGGACGAGAAAGAGCCAAGATCTGGGTTCGATGCTGCCGATGGTTCCAATGGATCCAGAAATGCCCGCCATTGCCCAGGCGAAAACGAGCACCACGCAGGTGCGAATGGCCGTCGCGACATCGGAGTCGGTCTGCTTGATGCCGCATTTGGCCAGGACAGATGTGACGCCGGCAAAGAAAGCTGACACAAATGCTGCTGCGACCCACGACACGGGTGAAATGCCTCCCCAAAGAACGCCCGCGCCAGATTTACGGCGCTCGTCCGATGATACCGTCCCGCCATGAAGCTTTGATATCGCTGTGGTGAGACAGGGGCCATAGTTCGAGAGGGCATTTGGTTAAGGCTCGAATCGAAGGTGAATGGTTTTCCGCGAAGTGAACGAGTAAATCTGGACCCCTGGAACATGCACACTTTTTTCGAACAAAACTGCAGGATTCTTAGACAAAACCGCAGGAATTGAGTCCTTAAAAATGTCGATGCTACAGGGCGCTGTTTTTACTCGTTCACTTCTCGGTAAAGTATTCACCTTCGTTATGCTGACGGTGTCTTTTTGGTTGCCAAGAACTAGACGGCCTGCTGTGAGGGGCGGTGGTGACGCTATGCCGCCTTGTTTCATTGAAAAAATAAGCGGGGTACCACCTAAGCTTTTTTAGCTGTCGATTACAGATCGCGTACTCGATAAACCTTGGTGCTGACAGCGCAGCTGATTGCACATAGCGCGAGGGCCAGTACGGCAATTCCTGCGCACAGACCGCCAAGGACGGCAGGATCGGGATTCGCTCCGGCAATCGACATGAGCCAGTTGCTAATGGGGTTGGAAGAGCTCAGCATTGCCATGGTACCGCAGCCCATCAGGGCAAACAGGCCGACGGAAAAGCGCAGCGCCTCCATGTGTCCAAATCGAAAGAACAGCGGCTGCGCCAAAAACACCATCATGAGGGAGATGAGCATCGATGCTGCCGAGGCGATTGCGATCTCAAAGACGGTCTGTCCTGTCGAGGGGATACCCGCGCTGTTGAAGAGCGGGATAGAGACGATGCCCAGAAGCCCGGCGGCGACTGCCATGACGGCCGAGAAAGCAATAATGCACAGGTAGCGTGCGCAGATGATGTCTTTACGCGAGAGAGACAGCGTTGCGCGATAGCGCTCCCAACCGTTTTGATTGTCGAAACCGGCCAGTGAGTTCATGACCATGATGGGCGACATGGCGCTGACCGCGCAGGCGCCGGCGCTCATGCCGGAATCGCCATCCGACGCGTTGGCAAGGGTTAGCACGACGAAGATGAACAGGCCGACGCCCGCGATGCTCGGGGTGAGCGTGCGAACGATGGCGAGCTCGGACATAAAGGCGCGTTTCATTTCGAAGCCCCTTTCAGCATGAGGCGCAGATAGTCATCAATGGTTGCCCGATCGCAGGGAATCTCGGGAAAGGCCTCGAGCGTTTCGCGACGGTTGGGCACGAACACGTCCACGCTATAGGCGTGGTGGACGGCACGGGCGCCTTCGACGCAAGCCATAAGCTCGGCGGCCTGTGCTTGGGTACAGTGGGCGATGCCGGCGCGGTCGGTAATGTCCTCGCGCGGCAGGTCAAACACAATCGAGCCGTTATCGATGCAGATGACGCGGTCGGCGGCGCGATCGAGGTCGGACGTAATGTGGCTCGAGAGCAGCACGCTGTGCTGGCCGTCGGCGACAAAAGCAAGCAGCTCATCGAGCAGTTCCTCGCGCGCCATGGGATCGAGGCCCGCGGTGGCTTCGTCCAAAAGGAGTAGCTTGGCATTATGGCTGAGTGCACAGGCAAGCTGCAGCTTCATGCCCATGCCGCGGGAGAGGTCCTTGACTTTTGTCTTAGGATCGAGGTCAAATCGGTTGATGAATCCGGCGAACGTTTCGCGGTCCCACGTGGGGTACGCCGGGCCTACGAGCGACTCGATCTGGCCCACCTTGAGCGTGGAGGGGAAGGGGCACGTGTCCAGGACAAGACCGACGCGGGAGCGTAGATGGCGTTGCGACTCATCGGGCGCGTCGGCGCCACAGCGCTGCCCAAACAGGTGCACTTCGCCGGCATCGAGCCCTATAAGCCCGAGCGCGGCTCGAATCGTCGTTGTTTTGCCAGCACCATTTGCGCCCACAAAGCCGACGATCTGGCCGGGCTCCACAGCAAGCGTGACATCACGCAGTGAAAAGCGGTCGCTTTCTGTGCGTGAGATGCCTTTGAGTTCTAAAAGGTTTTGCATGGTATAGCCTTTCTTGCAGATGGCTACTGCATGGTTTCGGGGGCTACCAGGTCGAGCATCTCGTGCAGTTTGTCGCGCGTGACGCCCAGGGCTTCGGCTTGGCTTGCCGCTTTCGCAAGCAGCTCTTCGATATGGCAGAGCTGGTTTTCGCGCAAAAGCTCCTTGTTGCCCTCGGCGACAAAACAGCCCTTGCCCTGCACGGTGCAGATAAACCCGAGCTGCTCCAGGTCGGCGTAGGCGCGCTTGGTGGTGATGACGCTCACGCCAAGATCGCTCGCGAGTGCACGGATGCTGGGGAGTTTAGCTCCCGCAGCGAGCGTGCCCGATAAGATCTGAGCTTTGACTTGCGAGGTTATCTGCTCGTAGATGGGCTTGTCGCTCGAATTGGATAGGATAATGTCCACAGCGGCTCCTTAGCTGTTGGGCTACACGTGTATATAACCGGTAAGCACAGTATATATACACTATGCACAGTTATGCAAGAGCTAAATGTGGAATAGCCCATCGGCACCGCGCTTGCTCCAAAACAATCTCAATCTGTAACACCTGGGTCCGTTTTTGGTCGCCAGCTGTTACAGATTGAGATGTTATTTTCCCGCCTGCCTATTTGTCTCAATCTGTAACAGTAAGAGTCGATTTGCGCGGCTAGATGTTACAGAACGAGACATTGGCTGCCTGCCTTTCCGTTTATCTCGATTTGTAACAGCTAGACCCAATTTGGGCGGCCAGGTGTTACAGATTGAGATTGTGCCGGCGGACAAGTTCGTTTGTCTCAATCTGTAACATCTGGGTCCGTTTTGGGTCGCCTGCTGTTACAGATTGAGACAGTCTGCTGCAGAATACTTTCGATAACTAGCCGTTCACGTTCTGACTGATGAATTTGTCCTGATAGGCGCCCTAGAGCGAGATTTCGCGGCTACAATAGTGCGGTTACAACGACGTAATGCACTCAATGCAAGAAAGGATCCGCATGGCAAGCCTGTCGGATGAAATCTCGTCGCGCCGCACATTCGCGATCATCAGCCACCCGGACGCCGGTAAGACCACGCTTACCGAGAAGCTGCTGCTCTATACCGGCAGCATCCAGACCGCCGGCTCGGTCAAGGGCAAGAGCTCGGCCAAGCATGCCGTCTCGGACTGGATGGACATCGAGAAGGAGCGCGGCATTTCCGTTACCTCCTCGGTGCTGCAGTTCACCTACAACGGCGCCTGCGTCAACATCCTCGATACCCCCGGCCACCAGGACTTCTCGGAGGATACCTACCGTACCCTTATGGCCGCCGACGCCGCGGTCATGGTCATCGACGGCGCCAAGGGCGTCGAGGCCCAGACCAAAAAGCTCTTTAAGGTCTGCACGCTGCGCCACATTCCCATCTTCACCTTTGTGAACAAGCTCGACCACGAGGCCCGCGATCCGTTTGAGCTCATGGAAGAGATCGAGAATGTCCTGGGCATCAATACGTATCCCATGAACTGGCCGATCGGCAGCGGCCGCAATTTCCGTGGCGTGTTCGACCGTCAGACCCGTCGCGTTATCGCCTTTGAGGGCGACGGCCACGCCAACGCCACCAAGAAGGTCGCCGAGGTCGAGGCCGAGCTGGGCGACCCCGCTATGGACGAGCTCATCGGCGAGGAGAACCATAAGAACCTGATGGACGACATCGAGCTGCTCGATGGTGCCGGCGACGAGCTCGACTTGGATGCCGTGGCCTGCGGCAAGCTGAGCCCGGCGTTCTTTGGCTCGGCGCTTACCAACTTTGGCGTGGAGCCCTTCCTCAAGGAGTTCCTGCGTCTGGCCCCGACGCCGCGCGCCTATACCGATACGCTCACCAGCGAACCGGTCGATCCCTGCCGCGACGACTTTAGCGGCTTTGTGTTTAAGATCCAGGCCAACATGGACAAGAACCACCGCGACCGCATCGCCTTTGTGCGCATTTGCTCGGGCAAGTTCGAGCGCGGCATGGATGCCTTCCACGTGCAGGGCAA
>CAJMPM010000116.1 GCA_905215225.1 uncultured bacterium | reverse complement strand
CCAACTGAGTTTTAAGCCTCCGGAAACGGGGGCTTTTCCTTTACGGGGGCATTGCGGAGATTCGAACCTCGTTCGAGGCGCGAGCGTCAAGAAAACGCGGAGCGTTTTTAGCGAGCGGGCGAGTCCGCCGACAGGCGGGCGAAGCCGGTGCGGATCCGCGCAGCGGATGCGCGGAATCCTATACGCCGCACCATTTGAGATTAAAGCTCCCGGCAACGGGGGCTTTTCTTTTGCGCCAGCTTGAGTGCTTTCGTCCAAAGGGACGATTTCCTGTCGACTCGTGTAAGATTCCGAGTAGGTGTCGCGGCCCATCCGCGACCACTCCTTCTCTCAACGACCGATCAGGGTGATACTTCGTGGCAGAGCGTCCGACATACAAGCTCAGGTTTCTCGATCCCAAGAAGCGCTTTCCGGCGATGCCCGAGCAGCCTGCGGGACGCTCATATGGCGTGGTCTGGAAACTCTTTGGCGAGGATCAGCTTGAATCTTGTTATGTCGTCGAATTCGTTGGCAAAAGTCATGTGTCGCTTTTGGGCTACGTAAGCGTTTCGGGTGAGGTGTACAAGGTGGACCGCCCCGTCAGCGAGGCTCCGCTGCCCAACGATCCCGACATGGAACTGGTCCTTGACGAGTCGGATTCCAGTATTGGTGAGATTATGGTAAGGGAAGCCAACGGTGCAATGCGCGCGTGTGCGCAAACTGCCGGCTCTCCCGAAGGCCCCATGCGCGAGCAGTCCGACTACGAGACATGGAATTCGGCCCGCTCCCTTCCTTACGGCGAGTTCATGGCCTCGATGTTCTTGCGCTACGTGATATTTGCCAACTCCGAAAGCGCTATTGTGAACACGGCGGACGCCGGCGGACTCGACGAGGGTATGCAAAACGTTGTCGACAAGATCAAGCTCGTAAAGTTGCCCGAGCCGGTCGAGGTGTTTTTGGGCTTTAGCACGGCACCGCTCCCTGATGCTATCGAGACGCTGCTTTACCGCGTTGACCATGCCGAGAATCCGAGTGGTATCGAGCGTTATGCCGCCGCCCTTATGAGCGAGGTCGACTTGCCCCGTCTGCGCACCATTGCCGCCAAGTCCGAAATGAGCCTAGCGCGCATCGACCGGTCAAAGCTGTTCTATCTCAATTTTGATCGTAGCCTGCTGGACCAGGGCGAGATTGACATGCTGCTTGCCATCGAGTGCCGTCTCAACCGCCTCTCCGGCATCCTTGAGCGCATCGGGGCCGGATTGGTCCCTGCGGCATCCTCGCCGAGTCTTGAGGGCTGCGCGCTCTTTGATGCGTGGCATATCGCCAAGACGACCAACGATGTTCCCCGACTGCTCGATACGGCCTCGAGCGATAACCCGTGGGGCAAACCGGGTACGGTGGCTTGCCAGCCGGGCGGTGAGTGGGATGTGCGTACCCGCTTCGCGCGTATTGTCGAGGCGCTCAACGTGGTCACGCGGCTCGACTATACCTATCGGGCAAACGTTGCCGAGGGGATTATGCTCGTTCGGTTTGGGCAGTCTGTCGTTGATGCCATGCCGCAACGTGAATACGACGCTCAGGATGACGCCTGGCGCGAGCTGGACGAGGACACGCGCGCGATCTGGGCCGCGGAGCACGATGCGCGCGTGGCACTCACGCTTGCGGCAGCGTGTTTTGCCGCGGGCGCCTGCATCACGCGCTGCTATGTGCAGATTGCTGCTCCCGACAGTGAGCAGGGCGAGCGCGTTGTCGCAACGTATTTCTTTGGGCGTGCGGCCTATCTGGCCGATTGCGTGCCTGTCGCCAAGGATCTTGAGAGCATGGACATGGACGATATGCCGAGCAAGCGTGGGCTTGAGGCGTATGAGTCAACCGCTCCGGAGACGATTGAGCCTGCGGAGGTTCATGCTCGTCCGCGTGATGACCATCGCACGCTGCCGCCGGCGCTGCGCGATCTGCTGCTTGCCGATACGGCTGACGAGTTGGAGGTCATGGAAGAGGACGACGACCCATACGTGGCCCGTGTTGTTGAATTGCGCGAGCAGGCAAAAGTCGACCGTACAGGTGCTTTTGAAGGCTTTTCTCGTCTTGTCGAGGAGTTGGAGGCTAAGTGCGCCGTCGCCGAGCTTTTGGCGACAGGTCCGGTTCAAACGCAGTTTTGCGATAACCAGCTGGTGCGCATGGTGCTACCGGTGTTGGAAGAAGACCGCTCTGTGCGAATCCTTCGTGCGCCCGATGCGCTGTACTTTGCCCAGCACGAGATCTGCAGCTTTTA
Organism: uncultured bacterium; assembly: GCA_905215225.1. GTDB lineage: Bacteria > Actinomycetota > Coriobacteriia > Coriobacteriales > Coriobacteriaceae > Collinsella. The sequence continues at coordinate 3,249 of CAJMPM010000116.1, read as the reverse complement.
CGCCGAGCAAGAGGACTTTGAACGAGCGCTGCCCGAGGTGCGCCATCTTTACGATCTGGCGCGCTCGTCCATGCAATCGCACTTTGCGCTCATCAACGTGCTTGCGCGTCTGGAGCGCTTTGACGAGATTATCGAGGTGGCGCGCCACGGCCTACGTATTGCCAGCGATCGTTCTGCAATCGGCTACCTGTTCTATCGCTTGGCGTTTGCCTATTGGAATTGCGATCAGCTCGACCTGGCGCTGGCTTGTTACCGTCTGGTGCCGCGCGGCGAGGAGTCGGGCAGTAGCGCGCTGGAAGAAATGCAGGGCCTTATGAACGAGATGGGCGTCAGCGAGCCTCCGACGTTCGAGGAAGCGGTCGAGACCATCCGCAAGGCTGGACTCGAGCTGCCGCCAGTGTCCGCCGTGACGAATCAGCTGGCAGATGCCGCTGTTCAACTGGTCGACAACGGCTTCTTTTTCCTGGCGCGCGTCTGCATCTTCCAAATGTGGCGCACCATGGGCAACGATGAGCTCGGCTCCCTCAGTCGCTCGCTGGGGTAGGGGCGATATAGAGGGGCCGCACCGCGCTATTTATATCGGCGCGGGCGGGAGGACCCGGCAGGATCGGTAAGGCATAAAGCCGCCGAGCCTGCTAAAACTGTTAAACTCTGCTAAAGTTGCTAAACTTTGTTAAAGTTGTTAAAACTAGCAGAGGAGGGCAGAATGACGAAAGCTGTTAACCCCTTTAAGCCAACGGCGGGCATGAATCCGCCTGAGCTTATCGGACGGGACACTGTTTTGGATGACTTTGCCGAGGCTCTTGAGAATGGTCCTGGTGCCCCCGATCGACTCATGCGCATCTCGGGCGTCCGAGGCACAGGTAAAACGGTGCTCCTTAATGCATTGGGTGACCTTGCACGCAAAAAAGGATTCGAGGTCGTTGACGTTGCCTCCAATGCTGGTTTTTGCAATAGAATCCTCGAGGCTCTGCAGCGAAACATTCGTCTTGAATCAATCTCGATTTCCCCATCGATTTTAGGGGTCAGCCTTGGCTCCATGGAGATGCCGAAGTCGGCCTCTCATCTGGGCGAGGCGATGTACGATGCTGCGAAGCGCGGTGGTCTGCTCATTACGCTTGACGAGATCCAGGATGCCTCAACTGAGGAAATGCGCGAGCTAGGCAATGAGATGCAGCTCTTGATCCGCCAAGGAGCGAATGTCGCTTTCGCTTTCGCCGGGCTGCCGACATCGGTAGATGGCGTGGTGGTGGATGATACGTTGACGTTCCTTCAGTGAGCCAAACATGTTGAACTTACTCGGCTTTCCGATTTTGAAGTTGGCGGATCGTTTGAGGATACGATGAGACGAGCGGGCAAGGAGCTCGACAAAGGTGCCGCTGAGCTATTAACAAAAGCTTCGGCAGGCTATCCCTTTATGGTCCAGCTGGTCGGATAGTACGCGTGGCAGGGTGCTGCGCGCAGGGGGGCGGAGAGCGTGAGCGAAGAGGCGGCTCGTAAGGGTATCCAGGCGGCTCTTGATAGCTTTATTGCTATGGTGATTGCCCCAGCGCTGCGCAGGGTGTCGGAACGGCAGTTTCAGTATCTCGCGGCGATGGCTCAATGCGAGGGCGTCGATATCGCCAACGGCGATATCGCCAAGAAGATGGGTTTGTCGGCGAACAAAGTTGGGTCATATCGCAAGCGTCTGATCGATGCGGGGTTGATTGAGCCCGCGGGCTATGGCTGTGTTTCGTTTGCAATTCCGTACATGCGCGATTATCTGTTGGAGACCGTTCGAGAGGACTAATAAAGAATGGGCTGTCCGCGCTGTCGCTGGGGCCGTCCTTGTATCTTTGTCTCAATCTGTAACATCTGGAGGGGATTACGGCCTGCAGATGTTACAGATTGAGATGATTGACTGAGACGTTTACTGGTAAAAGAGAGGTAAAAGAGGAAACGCCTCAAAATTCCCCTTGCCCAACTTCGGCTGTTTGGTTACTATAGAACGGCTGTTACGGAGAGCTGACCGAGAGGCCGAAGGTGCTCGCCTGCTAAGCGAGTATGCCCCAAAAGGGCATCTGGGGTTCGAATCCCCAGCTCTCCGCCAGTATGACTTTGAAGAAGGGTCCCATTTGGGGCCCTTTTTTATTATCAAGAATGGCGGCTGGGGATTAGAGTCCGAAAGGGCGTGAACATTAGGCAAACACGGGGCGCTTGAAAACGGGGAGACCCAGGCGTGCTCGTGCACCCCGGTGTGGGGTTCCGAGGGGATGGAGTAGAAATATGGTAAAGGGCGGGCTGCGTAAGCCGAATCTAAAGACATCACTCAAGGCAAGAACGACCGGCAGAGCGAAGCGCGCGGTAAGGCGGGCGATAATCCCCGGCTATGGTAAGAAGGGCATGGGGTGGATCAAAAATCCGAAGAAGGCTGCTTACAATGCCGTATACAGCAGAACGACCGTCGGAGTTGGGGATGTCGCTCGCGCCGTTGCTAAATCAGGCGCTCGGAGCTCGGCGTCAAGGACGTCCTCAATTACTGTTTCATCGCATGAAATTACACCTTTGGCGAAGCCTGAACAGAAATCTCTCACTCGAGAGATTACGTCGGTTGACAGGGCAAACAAGGCGCTTTTGCTATGCTTCCTTCTTGGGTGGTCGGGCGCTCATAGGGCGTATGCACGGATGTGGGGTAGCTTCTTTCTATATCTCTTTACCTTTGGCCTTTTTGGATTTGGTTGGCTGTTTGATATTGTGACACTACTGATGAGACGCTCCGAGCTAAGGCGTCTCGGCGACAGTGATCCGACTCAACAGCAAGCGCCATGTTCCGTTGATTCTACATTCGATCGAAATGTCGCCGACTCCGGAAATTGGGAACAGCGTGGAGATGGGGAGGCTGCGGCTCGGCTAGAGCTTCAACGTAAAAACCGTGCCTATATGGAAGAAAACGGCTTCGACGTGGAGATGTTTACCGAGGAAAAGGTCGCAGCGGACGCCTTGCGATCCATTGAGGCGGTATGCCCGTGCATGCTTAGGTTTGACCGAGGCATGAGCGAAGAGGAGCCAAGCATCAGCTTTTGCTCTCCAACAAAGACGGGGAAAATGCCCAAGAATGTCGTCGAGGCCCGCATTTACCATCAGGATGTGAAGCTATTGATGGATTCCCACGGCTTCGAATTGCCGGAGTATGGTGACAGCATCAATGTCATGATTAGTTATCTAGCTGATGGGGGCTTAATTAAGGAGGTATACCTTGGTTGCCTTATG
>CAJMPM010000115.1 GCA_905215225.1 uncultured bacterium | reverse complement strand
GTTTCGCCTTCGGCGCCCACCGAGATACCGGCGTGCGTGGCACCGATCTTAACGTTAAGGTGCGGATAGCCGATGGAGTTGCGGACCTGCTCAAAGGCGCGGCCGGCGGCAAACATGGCAAAGCTGCTCGCGAAGGCGACACGGCCGGTGGTTGCGATACCGGCGGCAACACCCATCAGGTTGCTCTCGGCAATGCCTACGTCAAAAAAGCGATCGGGACAGGCGGACTTAAACTTGCCGGTCTGCGTGGCGGCGGCCAGGTCGGCGTCGAGGACCACAAAGTCATCGTGCTCGTTGGCGAGCTCGACGAGGGCCTCGCCGTAGCTTACGCGCGTGGCGATTTTCTTGACATCTGCCATCCTAGAGCTCCTCTCCGGCGGCCGTGAGCTCTGCCATGGCCTGCTCAAACTGTTCATCGTTGGGGGCCTTGCCGTGCCAACCCACCTGGTTCTCCATAAAGGACACGCCCTTGCCCTTTGTGGTCTCGGCGATAATGGCGGTCGGCTGACCCTTGGTGGCGCGGGCCTCGGCAAAGGCGGCGCGGATCTGATCGAAGTCGTTGCCGTCGGCAAGCTCCACCACGTGGAACTTAAAGGCGCGGAACTTGTCTGCCAGCGGCATGGGGTCGTTGACCTCCTCGACGGGGCCATCGATCTGCAGGCCGTTGTGGTCGACGATCACGCAGAGGTTGTCGAGCTGCTGGTTGCCGGCAAACATGGCGGCCTCCCAGACCTGGCCTTCCTCGCTCTCGCCATCGCCCAGCAGGGCGTACGTGCGGTAAGTATCGCCCCAGTGCTTAGCGGCAACGGCCATGCCCACGGCGGCGGAGATACCCTGGCCGAGCGAGCCGGTGGACATGTCGACGCCCGGGGTGTCGTTCATGTTGGGGTGACCCTGCAGGTGGCTGCCGATATGGCGCAGCGTCTCGAGGTCCTCTTTGGGGAAGAACCCGCGCTCGGCGAGCACGGCGTACAGGCCCGGAGCGCAATGGCCCTTGGAGAGCACAAAGCGGTCGCGATCGGCCTTGCGGGGATCGGCCGGGTCGACGTTCATTTCCTCAAAGTACAGATAGGTCATGATGTCGGCAGCGCCGAGCGAACCGCCCGGATGGCCGGACTTGGCAGCGTGCACGCCGGTGACGATGCCCTTCCTTACCTCGTTGGCAACCTTTTTGAGCTCTTCGTCGCTCATTGTGCCTTCCTTTCATCCTCTTAAGACAAGATGCGCACGGCACCGAAGGTAATCCCAACACAGCCGCAATGCACGTACGTCATTCATTATGCTGGAAACCGATGGCTTTACCAGAGTTTTTATCATTATTTGAACAATTTAGCAGGCAGAACCGCTGATGAAACGGTTTATCAATGTGAACGTCTTTTGGATGCGGTGGCTACCTCTCGCCCCGGCACAAAAATGATCCGTAATCCTGCCGTCCCCTACGGATCACCTGATCCCTTGGGGACGGCAGGAAAACGGATCATGTCCGCAAACCGAAATTCAGCCTACGCGTTAATGTCCTTGAATCCCTCACCGAAGGCTTCCGTAACGTCGGCGACCGTCACAATGGCGTGAGGATCGCGCTCGCGCACGATCGTTTTGAGGGTGTTGAGCTCTCGACGGCTAACGATCACCATGATCACCGGCTTCTCGACGCCCGAATACATACCGGTCGCCTTTAATTTGGTGCAGCCGCGGCCCAGACCATACATGATGTCGGCCGCGATATCGGGAAAGTTATCCGAGATGATGAGCACCATACGACGCTTATTGCCGCCATCGACCACAGCATCGATCACATAGCCGCTGATCACCATCGAAAGTCCTGCGTACAGAGCATTTTCGAGCGAGAATACCGGAGCAGATGCCGCGCATACGGCAACGTCGATTGCCATGACGGTCGAGCCCACCGGCAGCGAGGTGTTACGCGAGATGATTTGGCCAATCGTGTCCGAGCCGCCGGTGTTGGCGCCGGCGCGCAACACCATGCCGTAACCGATGCCCGTGATAATGCCGCCCCACATAGCGGGAAGCATCAGGTCCGCATGTGCCAAAGGCGCTACAAACGGGGCAAACAGATCGGTAAAGAAGCCCAGCAGCACAAAGCCCGTCGCCGTCTGCACTACATAGAACATGCCGCCCTCGCGCATAACGATCAGCAGCAGCAAGGCGTTCATCACGATGGTCTGGATACCGACGGGAAGCGACACGCCTCGCGCTGCGCCGACCGCCTGGATAATCGTCGCAAGGCCCGTAACGCCACCGGCGGCAAGACCGTTGGGAATCAAAAACAGGTCGGTCGCGATGGCGGCCAAGGCACATCCCAGCATGATCTGGGGCAGATCGTGAAAGAAGTTCATCGAAAGAATGCGCTTGATGTCCAGACGATATGCCATGCTGCCTCCCTCAAAAAAGCGCACCCCATCGGATGCGCTTTGAACTTCTTCATGTATTCGATTCTACCGATTCGCCCAACAAAAACCACCCCTGTGCAGGGTTTGTTCTGGATACAAAACCGCCCTGCTCGGAAGGCCTTGATCCATTTCCGCATAAACCGAGCGGTTTAGGCAGCCGGGGCCTCCGCGTCAGCGTTGCCGGTAGCCCAACGGTGATAGCCAATCACAAACGGATCCAGGTCGCCGTCGTCAAGAACTGCCTCGACGTTGCTGGTCTCCACGCCCGTGCGCAGGTCCTTAACCATCTGGTACGGGTAGAGCACATAGCTGCGGATCTGGTTGCCAAAACCAATTGTGGTCTTGGGTCCGCGAATCTCATCCAGGGCCTCAGCGCGCTTTTCGAGCTCAATCTCGTACAGGCGCGCCTTGAGGATCTGCATGCAAGCGGCCTTGTTTTGAATCTGGCTGCGCTCGTTTTGACACGTGACCACGATACCGCTGGGGAAATGCGTCACGCGCACGGCGGAGTCGGTGGTGTTGACGCCCTGACCGCCCGGGCCGCTTGCGTGGTATACGTCGACGCGAATGTCATCGGGATTAATCTCGATATCGATATCGTCGGGTAGCACCGGAATGACCTCGACGCCGGCAAACGTAGTCTGTCGGCGCTTCTTGTCGTCGGTGGGGCTAATGCGCACCAGGCGGTGAACTCCGGCCTCGGCACGAAGCATGCCAAAGGCGTCCTTGCCTTCGACAGTAAAGGTCGCGCGGTCGATGCCGATGACCTCGGCCGCGGGACAGTCGTTGATGGTGACCTTCCAGCCGCGACGCTGGCAGTACTTCATGTACATCTTAAAGAGCATGAAGGTCCAGTCCTGGGCCTCCAGACCACCCTGTCCGGGCTTGATGGTCACAATGGCATCGCCGTGATCGAACTCGCCGGTAAACCAGCTCGCAAGCTCAAGCTCGTCGATGGCGCGGGACAGGCGCTCCGCCGTGGAGGCAGCCTCCTCACGCAGCGCAGCGGCATCGGGGTCATCGCCCATTTCCTCGGCAAGCTCCAGCGCGGCACGAGCATCGGAAAGCTCACCGCGCGCGGTATCCACGGCGGCGATGTCCTCCTTGGCGCGCGCAATCTCCTCCATCGTGGCGCGAGCGGCATCGGCGTCGTCCCAAACGCCCGGGGCGACGCTTTTGGCCTCGAGCTCGGTCACGCGTGTGCGCTTTTCGTCCAAATGGAGATACGACTCGACCTCGCCGAGCCGGTCCGCGAACGCGTCCAGCTCGGCGGGCGTTACCTCTAAAGCCTCAGCCATTAACGATTCCTGCCGTGGCAGTACTTAAACTTCTTACCGCTACCGCAAGGGCACAGGTCGTTGCGGCCCACGTTGACATAGGGGTCATCGCTCTCGGACTTGCGGTAGGTCGTCACCTTGCCACCGTTGTTAACGGCAGCCGGACCACCCTGGACGGCGGTACGGGCCTGCACCTGAGCCTGCTTGCGCAGTACCGAATCGCTGTTGTCGCCATCGACCTCGGCGGGACCAGAGAAGCGCGCACCCTTAAGGGCGGGCTCCTCCTTGTGCTCCACGGCACGCGGGGCAGCCTTGATCTCGATGCGCAGAACCGTGCGCAGGTAATCCTCGTACATGGTGTCGACGAGCATCTGGAACGCGCCGTAGGCCTCGGTCTTGTACTCGACCAGCGGGTCGCGCTGGCCAAAGCCGCGCAGGCCGATACCGGTCTTGAGGTAGTCCATTTCCTGCAGGTAGTTCATCCAACGCGTATCGATGACGCGCAGCATGACCTGGGTATTGAGCTCGCGCATCAGGTCCTCGCCCAGACGCTCGGCCTTCATGTTGTAGCACTTCTCAACATAAGCCAGGACATCGGCGGCCAGGGCCTCAAAGTCCTCGTCGGGGAACTGAGGGGTATCGATATGCCCGGTCAGCTCGACGACCCACTTACGCAGACCCTCAAGATCGCGCTCGCCCTCGTGGCTGTCCTTGGTGCAGAACTCCTGCACGCAGCGGTACACCGTGTCGTGCATGACCTCGGTGATGTGGTCGGTCAGGTCCTTGCCATCCAGAATCTTGTTGCGCTCGGCGTAAATGACCTGGCGCTGCTTGTTCATGACGTCGTCGTACTCAAGGACGCTCTTACGCATGGAGAAGCTGATGCTTTCGACCTTGTGCTGGGCGCTCTCGACGGCCTTGGAAATGATCTTGTGCTGGATGGGCATGTCGTCGCCCATGTCGGCCGTAACCATCATCTTGGAGACGCGGTCCATCCTGTCGCCGCCGAACAGGCGCATGAGGTCGTCCTCGAGCGACAGGTAGAACTGAGTCTCGCCCGGATCGCCCTGACGGCCGGAACGGCCGCGCAGCTGGTTGTCGATACGACGGGATTCATGGCGCTCGGTGCCGATGACGGTCAGGCCGCCGGCGGCGAGCACGCGCTCGCGCTCGGCCTTGCAGGTCTCCTTGGCCTCGGCGTTAAACTGCTCGAGCTGCTCGGGCGTCACGTCCTCCATGGTCAGGCCCTCGTACTCCAGGCGCTCGCGCACCAGCTCGTCGGGGTTGCCGCCCAGCAAGATGTCTGTACCACGGCCGGCCATGTTGGTAGCGATGGTCACGGCGCCATAGCGACCAGCCTGGGCCACGATATGGGCCTCGCGCTCGTGGTGCTTGGCGTTGAGGACCTCGTGCGCGATACCGCGCTTAGTGAGGGCGGCGGACAGTTTCTCGGAGCTCTCGATGGAGACGGTGCCCACCAGGACCGGCTGGCCCTTGGCGTGACGACGCTCAACGTCGTCGGCAACGGCGTTGTACTTGGCCTGAATGGTGCGGTACACCAGGTCCTCGTGGTCAACACGCTGCACGGGCTAGTTGGGGGGAATGACCTCGACGGGCAGCTTGTAGATCTCGCGGAACTCGGCGTCCTCGGTGAGCGCCGTACCGGTCATGCCGGAGAGCTTGTCGTACAGGCGGAAGTAGTTCTGCAGGGTGATGGTGGCAAGGGTCTGGTTCTCCTCGCGTACGAGCACGCCCTCTTTGGCCTCGCTGGCCTGGTGCAGGCCCTCGGAATAGCGGCGACCCTCCATGATACGCCCGGTGAA
>CAJMPM010000114.1 GCA_905215225.1 uncultured bacterium | reverse complement strand
GCAGGTTGTTGGCGTCGGCCTCCTTGTAGATCTTGATCTCCTTGCCGTCAACGGCGAGTGAATCCTCGCCAGCAACGACCTCGTGATCGCGAGCGTAGTTGCCCTGCGTGGAGTCGTACTTCAGCAGGTAAGCGAGCATATCGGGAGAGGTGAGGTCGTTGATAGCGACGATCTCGGAGCCCTCATGACCGAACATCTGACGGAAAGCCAGACGACCGATGCGACCGAAGCCGTTAATAGCAACCTTTACTGCCATTGTGTCTCCTTTCGTAAGGCCCCCGCGAGCTACAGCGCCCGCCGTTGAGGCCCACAAACTAACCACTCGCCTAATATACCTTTTTTTTGACTTGAATTTCACGAGAATGCTCGAAATTGAAAATCAAATTTACGTTAAAACGTTTTAAATACTAAAATAGCAGCTAAATCCATATATAAGTCGTTACTTCAAACTACCTGTTTGCTTCAATGAGCTTTTCAAGGCGCAAAACGCGGTGATACAAGGCCGACTTCGACAAAGGAGGGTCGGCCATTTCCCCCAAATCTCGCAGCGAGAGATCGGGGTAACGCTCGCGTAAGTCACAAAAGACTGCCAGAGCGTCCGGCAGCGTTTCACGCAAACCGCGCCGATCAAGCTCGTCGATGAGCGCAAGCTGATGTTGGGCGGCACCGGCACTTCTGGTCTGGTTGGCAAGCTCTGCGTTCACGCGACGATTCACGTCGTTCTTCACCAGCTTGACTGCGCGGGCCTCTTCAATCTCGGCAACGCTGCGCTTGGCGCCAATCAGCTGTAACAGACGTTTAATCTCCTCGGCACTCTTGATGTACACGGCATACGAGCCGCGACGCGCATTGACGCGGGCGTGAACTCCAATCTGCTCCAGAAGATCGCAAAGTCCCTTTGCATACTCCTCGCCCTGAACCGCGATCTCCAAATGAAAATCGCCACGCGGGTCGGCAACAAAGCCTCCGGCAATCAGCGCACCGCGAATATAGGCGAGCCTGCAGCAAGGACGGGCAACGATGTGGCGCGGCACACCCGCGACGAGCCCTCCCCTACGGTCGAGAATGCCCAGCAGCACCAGAGCCTTATCCAAATCGGGCTGATCGGGCAAGGTGATGAGGTAGTTTCGCACCTTGTGCAGGACCGACTTACGAACCGTGAATTCGGTCTTGAGCTTAAGAATGCGATGCGTCAGCGCAATCATCGTGCGCGCCACAGCACCCGTCTCGGTCGCGACCGTCAAGCGGTACCGTCCCGAGCCCGCCAACGAAAGCGTGCCGCTCACACGCGTGAGCGCAGCAAGCGTCGACAAATCGCAGTATTCGCATTCTGGTTCGCAGCGCGCAAGCTCGTCACGCACCTCAGCGGTAAACGACATGTAAACCTATGCCTTCGTGTTGGCACGCGACAGGTCACGATGGGAGATGCTCACATGATACTGAGCACCCTCCAGGTAGCGGGCCGTGGCCTCGGCAATGGCGACGCTACGGTGCTGTCCGCCCGTGCAGCCGATGGCAATGGAAAGCTGCGGCTTGCCCTCTGCGATATAACCCGGCATGACCGTATCGAGCAGCTGGGTCCAGGCCTTCCAGAACTCCTGGGTCTTGGGGTGGTCCAAGACAAAATCGGAGACCTTCTTATCGAGACCGGTCATGGAGCGCATCTCGGGATCGTAGAAAGGATTGGGCAAGAAGCGAACATCGATCATGATGTCCGCCTCGACGGGCATGCCGTGCTTAAAACCAAACGAGAACACGTGGACATCCATAAGCTGCTGGTCGGACAGCTCGGAAAAAGCCATGCGCAGCTTGTTGCGCAAGGCAGAAGTGCGCAAGCGGCTCGTGTCGATAATCATATCCGCTCGATCGCGAACGCCCTTCAGCTGCAGACGTTCACGCTGAATAGCATCGGCCGTGGTCTCCCCCGGCTTTGCAATGGGATGGCGGCGACGGTTTTCGCTATACCGGCGAATCAGCACCTCGTCAGACGCCTCGAGAAACACGATGTCGCAGCTCATCTCGCGCTCTTCCAGTGCGGCAACAGCATCGAGCAGTTCATCGAATAAGCCCTGGCTACGAAGGTCACAGGTGACGGCAAGGTGCCTGCCCACGCCTGTATTGATGCCAACGAGCTCAGCAAGCTGGGCAATCAGGCGTGGGGGCAGGTTGTCGATACAAAAATAGCCCATGTCCTCAAACACATGCATGGCTTGCGTTCGGCCCGAGCCGGACATTCCGGTGATGATAACGATATCGGGGATACGGTCCGAGCGCTCCGCCGCATCCATGGCATCTCCCTTTTGCATGTGTGCCTCCTAAAATAAGCGCGGGACCCGGCCAGCGGCTCCCGCGCGATCAATTGCCTTTATTGAGTATACCGCCCCAAGCGGATACGAGGCCCGTCTTACGCCTCAAGCGCAGCCTTGAACCAACTAGTAATACTCGTAGGGTGCGTAATGGCGGTGCCGACGACAACGGCCCACGCGCCGGCGTCGATTGCAGCGCGAGCCTCTTCGGGCGTATGTACGCGACCCTCGCAAATGATGGGAAGGCCGGGGAATTCCTCGGTCGCCTGACGCAGGAGCGGCAGATCGGGGCCATCGGCCATGGTGCAGTCGATGGCGGCGACACCGTGAGAAAGCGTGGTGGATACCAGGTCAAAGCCCATATCAACAGCACGGCGAATATCCTCGATGGTGGCACAATCCGCCATCAGGAGCACACCCTCCTCGTGCAGCGGACGGAAGGTATCCTCGACCGTCTTGCCATCGGGGCGCGGACGATCGGTGGCGTCAATCGCCACGATATCGGCACCGGCAGCAACGCAGGCGCGAGCGTGACGCAGCGTCGGCGTGATGTAAACGCCCTCGTGCCCATCCTTCCACAGGCCGATGACGGGAACCTCACAGCGACCCTTAATGGCGGCAATGTCGGCAAGGCCCTGGCAGCGAATGGCGGCAGCGCCGCCGAGCTCGCAAGCGCGAGACATTTGAGCCATGGTCTCGGGCGTACGAAGCGGCTCGCCCATATACGCCTGAACGCTCACGACGAGCTTGCCCTTCAGGGATTGAATCAAAGGATCGACGGTCATAAGGCTGCAACCTTTCTCAGAACAGCCTCCCGAGGCGTGTTGTCTCGGGAGGCTCCTACAGCAGATACGTTTACTTTAACGAAGCAAGAAGATGCTCAGCAGCACCGATGAGCGGCGCGTCGCCCTCCAGAGAGCCGATGAGGATCGGCGTGTCCTGAAGCGGGTCGAGTGCCTGGCTGGCATAGCCCTCGTGCACCGAGTCCTTCCACGTCTGTGAACGCCAATCGGGACCTTGGTGAATCACGCCGCCCGAAAGCACGATGACCTCAGGGTCCAGGATGTTAGCGAGCGAGCCCAGGCTGGCGCCCAGCGCAAAGCCGGCGTCATGAATGACCTCGGTCGCCTTTGCGTCGCCTGCGCGGCACAGGTCGTTCACGTCACGGCCGACCGAAGGACGGCTGGGGTCGACGCGGCCAAAACGCTCATCGTACATGCGCCCGATTGATGTTCCGGAAGCGACCGACTCCAGATGGCCGGAACGCCCGCAGGCGCAGGGAATGCCGGCGGCAGCCGAGCACTCGATGTGGCCCATATGGCCGGCAGCGCCATGGAAGCCCTGCATCACGCGGCCGTTCTCGACATATGCGCCGCCGATGCCCGTACCGATGCCCAAACACAAGACAGAGAACTTGCCCTTGCCGACGCCCCAATGGGCCTCGCCCAGAGCATGAGCCTGCACGTCGCCTACAACGGCAACGGGAAGGCCGAGGTCCTCGCGCAGACGCGGCCCCAACTGAACGCCGGACCAGCCGGGCATAATCTCATTGGCATACGCGATGGCGCCCGTCATGGGATCGACGCCGCCGGCGGCACCGATACCGACGCCAAGGACCTCGACATCGGGATTCGCCTCAAGAGCAGCCTTGATGGACGCCTCGATACGCTGGAAGACGGCCTCGCCGCCCTCCTGGGCCTCGGTAGGAACCTCGGCCTCAAAAACAGGATGGGGCACGCTGCCGTCAGCCGGGTACTCCATGATGGCAGTCGCGATCTTAGTTCCGCCGATATCGACAGAGCAGACGTACTTGTTCTCCATGTCGCTCTCCTTAGGAGATAAAAAACAACTACAGGAAATGAAGGCGGTGTTATCGCCGCAACTTGGTAAAGGTTTCCCAGGTGCCCGAGGTTGGGGTGAAAGTGGTCGGGCGTTGACCAAAAGGGTCACGCCCGGCCACATGAGCCCCAAGATAGGGAGCCTGGGGAAGCTTTACAGGAGACCGTTGTCCTGGAGGACCTTCTTAATCGCCTCGACGTTCTCGCCGGTCATAGCCTTCACCGGGCGCGGCATGGTCGGGCTGTCGAAGATGCCCATGAGGTTCATAGCGGTCTTGAAGGCGCCGACGCCACCGGCATAGCCCTGGACGCCCGAGGTGACATCCCAGATGTGCGAAATCTCATTGAGGCGATCCTGCTCGGCCTTGACGGTAGCCCAGTCACCAGCCTGAGCGGCCTTCCACTGACGAACGTAGCCCTCGGGCTCAACGTTGGCGAGGCCCGGGACGGAACCGTCGGCGCCACCGAGGTAGGCGCCGTCGACAACAACCTCGTGACCGGTGAGGATGCTCATCGGATGGCCGTTCTTCTCGTTCTCCTGAACGAGGTAGCGGAACGAGATGTCATCACCCGAGGAATCCTTGACGCCGGCCAGAACGCCCTCGGCACCGAGCTTGGCAAGGAGCTTCCAGGGGAGCTTGGTGTGGACGCACACGGGGATGTCGTAGGCCCACAGTTCGAGGGTGGTGTTCTCCTTGAGGATGCGGAAGTGGCGCTCGACCTCGGTCTCGCCGCCCAGGGCGTAGAACGGGGCGGTGGCGACCCGCGCGTCGACGCCGACGCCCTTGGCGCGCTTGGCCTGGTCGACCACGCGCATGGTCTCCATGTCGATGATGCCGGCGAGCACGGGAACGCGCTTGTCGCGCTCTCCTTTATACGAATCAAAATCGCCCACGAGAAGGTCGGGGCGGATACCGGCTTCTTTTGCGTAGGCATAGCCCCGGTCGCAGGCGATGATAAAATCTGCCTCGTGAATACCGGTCAGATCATCGGGCTCTCCGCCGGAGTTGATCGCGCATAGCTTTTTCTTAGCGCCTCCCTAAGAAACAGGGACTGCCCGGAAAGCAGTCCCAAGGTGGGTTTATTCTAGCATATTTGTCATGAAAATCAAGCGTCCTCGAGAATTTCGCCCTCGATCGAGATCGTCACCACGCGAAGAGAAAGCTCCTTGCCGCTTTCGGCGATGGCCTTCTTCGCAGCAAATTCGAGTCCCCCGCAGCAGGGAACCTCCATGCGAAGAAGCGTCACGCTGCGAACATCGTTCTGCGCGAAAATCGCGGCGAGCTTCTGGCTGTAATCGACCGCGTCGAGCTTCGGGCAGCCGATGAGGGTGATTTTGCCGCGCATGAAGTCCTCGTGGATGGAGGCGTA
>CAJMPM010000113.1 GCA_905215225.1 uncultured bacterium | reverse complement strand
GGAGTATTCAGCATCCCGGAGTCCGCGGGCGCGGGAATGGGTGCACAAAACCGCGTTGAAAGCCTTGATTATGAGCCCTCGGCACCTCAAGGATCGCTCATTTTTACAGTATGCGGCTCATGGCGCCTGCTTTTCGCCCAAAATCCAGTATGCAGGCACCCACGGCTGCTGAAAACTCCCAAAAATGCACGCTGCACCCCACCCTAGGCACCCGCAGCAAGAAGGCGAATAGCCTCGGCCTCCCCAGTTACCGCAGGAGGCCCCAGGGCTTACCTCCCAAATTTTTCCGCAGGACGGAAGGACCCCGCCGCGCGAAGCGCACGGCGGGGTCCTGACATGTCCGAGGACGATTTGGGAGGTAAGCCCTGGGGGCTCCGATGGGGGCGGTTCCAGCCGAGGCTATTCGTCGCCGAAGCTGATGCCCAGCGCCTTGGCCTCGCGCACCAGATCACTCTGGGGGTCGACAAACTTGAGCTTGCCGGCGACATCCTCGAGCGGCATGTGGCACATTTTGCCGTCGCGCAGGGCAATCATGTAGCCAAACTCGCCGCGCAGGCAGCCGAGCGCTGCCTCGACGCCGCACTGGGTCGCAAAGATGCGGTCCTGGGCATCGGGCTGGCCGCCGCGCTGCGTGTGGCCGGGGATGGCGACGCGGGTCTCGCGACCGGTCTTGGCCTCGATCTCCTTGGCGATGTCGTACACGATTGACGGGCTCGTGCGCTCGGCGAGCTTCTTCTTGTACTCCTTCTTGGGCAGCGCCGCGTCCTCCTTGGAGATAGCGCCCTCGGCGACGGCCACGATAGTAAAGCGGCTGCCGGTCTCCATGCGATGCTCGATGGTCTTGATGACGTTATCCATGTCGTAGGGAATCTCGGGAATCAAGATGACATCTGCGCCGCCCGCGACGCCGGCATACAGCGGAATCCAGCCAACCTTGTGACCCATGATCTCGATAACGAACACGCGGCCGTGGCTCGAAGCGGTGGTGTGGATGTCGTCGATGCACTTGGTGGCGACGTCGATGGCGCTCGTAAAGCCAAACGTCAGCTCGGTGCCCCATGTGTCGTTATCGATGGTCTTGGGCAGGGCGATAACGTTGAGGCCCTCTTCGCGCAGGCGGTTGGCGGTCTTGGTGGAGCCGTTGCCGCCCAGCATAAACAGGCAGTCGAGCTGCAGCTTATGATAGGTGTGGACCATCGCCGGCACCTTCTCGACGCCGTCGGCCTCGGGAGTGTCCAGGCGCTTGAACGGCGTACGGCTCGTGCCCAGGATGGTGCCGCCGCGGGTGAGGATGCCGCTAAAATCGGCGGGAGTCATGACACGGAATCTGCTGTAGATAAGGCCCTGGTAGCCGTCCTCAAAACCATAGATCTCGATAGGTTCTTCGCTATTGGTCATAAGCGTTTTGACGATGCCGCGCATGGTGGCGTTGAGCGCCTGGCAGTCGCCGCCACTGGTAAGAAGACCGATCCTAAGCATGATGAATCCTTCCGGGCAAGTTATAACATGCGCATAAGTTTACCCCCGCACACTGTTGATACGGGGTAAAACGTGTTAGCTCAAGCGTATGGAAATGTAAACAACGTCAGGCGAGCGTAAGGCCGACGGGCCTGGCTCCTTACAGTGCGAAGGCGTCGACGTCGCCCCAGTGGCGGCGCAGCGTAATAGCGGCGGCGGGTTCGGTATTGTCAAAGACGACCGACCATTGCGTATTGCTGGTGATGTCTTCCGGATTGGGCTCTTGCGCTGCAGCGCGCAAGGCTTCCCAGACAATCGTTTCGTCCTGGGCACCGACATGGGCGTCAAGGACATCGGCGATTGCGACGGCGCGCTCTTTACCATGGCCCAGCTCGCCATTCTTTTGATTGGGCAGCACTTCGTCGCCATAGCAGGCATAGAAGTTCGTAACCTGGCGTACGGGAGTCGCTTTGAAAGCACGGTCCGGATCGCGCGGATCCCACTCTACTACGTGCGCGTCACCGGCGGCGTCGTTGATAAAGAAGTGGTAATCGCGTCCTGCCATGGCGTGCATGTCGTAGGCGGAAAGCAGGTCGACAGCTTCTTGCGTGGTGGCGGCACGGTCGAGCACCAGACGGATGGCGAGCGAGGTATTGATGACGGGGCGTTGCGTGTCCTGGTCACAGGGCTTGGAATCCAGAGTGAGTACGGCAATGGACACGCCGCATTCGTTAACACCGTCGAGCTGGGCAAACGGGCCCATGAGTGCGGCGGCGCGTCCGGCGACGGAGTCAAGCGGAGTGTTATCGCCCAGGTTGTTAAGGGCGGCAAACCCGATGGAGGCATAGCCGCCGCGTGGGTGATTGCGCACCAGCAGCGCCGAGGTGTCGTCCTTAAAGTCGTAATTGCGACCGGTGCGCACGCGGCCTTCGGCATCTACGGCGACAAAAGCGCTGCAGGCAAACTGGGGCGCCTGGACATGTGCCGGCACACCGGGCAGCACCTGCGCCACCACGGCATCGATGTAGGCCTGGTCGTCGCGCACGCCAGCGGCGATGATGCGATCAAGATCGTAGTCGTAGGCGATGTCGATTGCGTACAGGTCATAGCCATCCGCGTAGCCGGTCAAGCGTTTGAGCGACGCGGCGGACTTGATTTGCTTGTGATAAACGATACCGGTGGCAGCGGCAAGGCCGACGGCGACTCCCGCGACACCGCAGGCGATGGCAATGTTACGTGGCTTCATGACGGCTCCTCTCGTCCTGTTAGCGCAATTGTCGCAAAAGGAGCGCGGGCATGATGGCTCAACTTGGTGAGTGGCGCGGAATTAAGCACGGAATGAAGAGTGCGGCGCTGGCGTGGCGGGGTATGCTGGAGGGGACCATCAACCCAGCGAAAGGGGAGAGCATGACGGATCAGGAAACGCCCGCGCGCGCGCAAGTGCCGGCCGATGATATCGCGGCCGCCAACGACCTTATCGACTTTATCGAGGCATGCCCCAGCATGTTCCATACGGCGGCGACCATTATGGCCGAGCTCGACGAGGCGGGCTTTACCTACCTGCCCGAGAATGCGGCGTGGGACATCGAACCGGGCGGGCGTTATTACACGCAGCGCAACACCTCGAGCGTTGTTGCCTTTAAGGTGGGCGAGGACCTGGCCGCGACGTGGGGCGAGGACGGCGTTGCCGGTGACTATCATTTTCAGCTCACGGCGTCGCACAGCGATTCGCCGACGTTTAAGGTCAAGGCTGTGCCCGAGCTCGATGGCGCAGGCGAGACGCTGCGCCTGAACACCGAGGCCTACGGCGGCATGATCGACTACACCTGGTTCGACCGCCCGCTGGCACTCGCGGGCCGCGTGCTGGTGCGCGAGGGCGACCGCATTGAGAGCCGCCTGCTTGCCACCGAGCGCGAGGTCGCTATTATCCCGAGCCTTGCTATCCATATGAACCGTGGCGTCAACGAGGGCTTTGCTCCCAACCGAGCTGTCGACCTGTGCCCGCTCATCAGTGCCGGCGAGCTTAAGCAGGGCGACTTTGATGCCCTGATCGCCGAAGAGCTGGATGTTGAGCCCGAACAAATTTTGGGCCGCGACCTGTTCCTGGTCAATCGTCAGGACGCACGCATCTGGGGCTGGGCCGACGAGTTTATCTCGACGCCCAAGCTCGACGACCTGGCCTGCGCCTACACCTCGCTGCAGGCATTTTTGGGTGCCGAGAACGCGCACGATGTCTCGGTCTTCTGCTGCTTCGATAACGAGGAGGTTGGCTCCGAGACCAAGCAGGGCGCCATGTCGACGTTCTTGGCCGATGCATTGCGTCGCATTAACGGCTCGCTGGGCTTTGACGACGAGTCGTACCATCGCGCACTTGCCGCCTCGATGCTTGTGAGCTGCGACAACGCGCATGCCGTGCACCCCAACCACGCCGAGAAGTGCGATGTCCGCAACCAGGTCGTGCTCAACGGCGGCATCGTCATCAAGGAGGCGGCCAACCAGCACTACTGCACCGATGCCTTTAGCCGCGCGGTGTTCCAGGCCATCTGCGATGACGCCGACGTGCCCACGCAGGCCTTCGCCAACAAGAGCGATATGGCCGGCGGCTCCACGCTTGGTAACCTGTCGAACATGCAGGCGAGCATGCACGCCGTGGACGTGGGCCTGCCGCAGCTGGCCATGCACTCGAGCTACGAGACCGGCGGTGTGCGCGACGTTATGTACGCTATCCGCGCCCTCACGGCCTTCTACGAGCGAAACCTAACCATCAACGGCGCCGAAAGCGTGGAGCTCTAAAATCGACCAAAAAGGGGCAGGTTCATTTTGGCAGGTTTCATCTGGGCGAATGCAAAGGGTGAAACCGAACTAGATCTGTGATACGTGGCCGCCGAGGTGTAGTGTGCCTCGGCGGCTTTTTGTGTACAGAGTACGGCTAATGTTTATAAATGCTATACATGCTTTACGTATCTACCATAGAGTTTTATGATAGTTTTGAAGTATTAAGGAGGGGTCATGACCACAACAGCCGCTCAGATCAACGTGCGTCTCGATGCCGATCTTAAAAGGAGTGGGGACGCCGCTCTCTCCAGGGCCGGTATGACGCCGAGCCAAGCGGTGCGAGCGCTCTGGCAACTTGCAGCGTCACTGGCCGATCGCCCCGGCGCGCTCGAGGATATCCTGCTGCCCAGTCGTGCCCGGGCGGAACAGCGCGAGCGGGAGAAAGTCGCCAAACACAAGCTCGAACTCATCGACCAGGGTTCGCAACTGTTCGCTGCTGCTTGTCGTGACTCGGAAATTGACTTGGCTAAGGTGCAGCCCTCGGGCGATGAAGAACTCAAACGGAATGCCTATGCGGATCGCTACGGCGAGGAGATGAGCTGGCTCTGTGAGTGAGAATCCAAAGCGCATCTTGGTTGACACCAACGTGTGGCTCGATTACTTCATTCCCTCACGACGTGGTCGTTCGGCGGCGATTGAGTTTCTACGTGATGCATGCGCGGCTCAGGTTGATTTGCTGTATGCGGCGACATCGTCCAAAGACCTGTTCTATTTGATTTCGAGCGAACATAAGGCGTGGTATCGGCGCGAGCATGGCTCACTATCCCAAGATGCCGCCGTGGCGGCGACATCACTTGCATGGGATTGCCTCGACGTGTTGTCGCAACTTGCCACGCCGGTACCCTGCGACCTGAGTGACATATGGATGGCGAGCAAGCAGCGCAATCTCCATAGCGATTACGAAGACGATTTAATCATCGCTGCGACAATGCGCGCAAAGGCAGATCTCCTGGTCACCAACGATGCCAAACTCTGTTCACACGCGCCTGTCGCAGCAATGAGCGTAGAAGACGCAAAGAATTACTTAGCAACGCTCTAGCAATTTGAAGACCCCACAGGTTGAGCAAAAGTCAGCGAGAGTCTGCCGTTTGAGCCAAGGTGCCGTGAAATGAAAAGGCGCTGACCTTTTGGTCGCGCCTTTGAAATTGAACGGCAGATTGGCCAAATGCCGGGCGCGCAGCGTCGAGCCGTTACGCGGTTTGGTAAAACCGCGTAACTTACATCACCATAACGTAGCGCGATCCCACGTAGTACT
>CAJMPM010000112.1 GCA_905215225.1 uncultured bacterium | reverse complement strand
CAGTTATAAGCCGCCCGTGGTCGAGGAGCCCAAAAAGGCGACGCGCAAGCGTGCGTCCTTGGTGAAGCCCAAGGCCGCGGCCGCCAAGAAGGCTCCGGCAAAGGCGAAGGCTGCCAAGCCCGCTGCCAAGGCTTCGGCCAAGTCCAGCACGGCCAAGAAGGCAGCCACCAAAAAGACTGCTCACAAGGCCAAGGCAGCTGCTGTTAAGGCTCCTGTCAAGAAAGCGTAACAAAAGCGTTACCACTGCAATTACCCGCCCCGCCGGGGCGTAGGATACAAGTCATAACCGTTCCGGGAGAAACATCCCCGGGGGAAAGGAACGTATGAATAAGATCTTCGACAACAAGCAGGAGTTTACCGAGCTCTATCGCGATGCCGTCATGAGCATCAGCGGCAAGAGCGTCGAGGCCGCCAGCGATCTGGACCGCTTTAACGCCCTGGCCAAGCTCGTGGCCGAGAAGGCACGCACCGTTGCCACCAAGAGCGACGCCCGTGCGGCCGCCGAGGGCAAGAAGCGCGTGTACTACTTCTCGATCGAGTTTTTGATCGGCCGCCTGCTCGACAACTACCTGCTCAACTTTGGCGTGCGCGACATGGTCGCCGAGGCGCTCGACGACATGGGCTTCGACCTGTCCGTCATCGAGAACCAGGAGCCCGATCCGGCACTGGGCAACGGTGGCCTGGGCCGTCTGGCAGCATGCTTCCTGGATTCCATGGCAGCCGAGGGCATTGCCGGCTACGGCAACGGCATGCGCTACCGCTACGGCCTGTTTAAGCAGGAGATCGTCAACGGCAGCCAGGTCGAGGCCACCGACGAGTGGCTCACCCACGGCTATCCCTGGGAGGTCCGCCGTCAGGACAAGGCCGTGACCATCAAGTTTGGTGGCCATGTTGAGGGCTTTGAGGAGAACGGCCGCACGTTCTACCGCACGGTGGACACGCAGGACATCCTGGCTGTCCCCTACGACATCCCCGTTGTGGGCTATGCCGGCGAGACCGTCAACAAGCTGCGCGTCTGGGCTGCCGAGCCGGTCGAGGAGCACTTTGACCTTGAGGCCTTCAACCGCGGCGACTATGCCCTGGCCGACGCCGAGCGCGCCGAGGCCGAGGCGATCAGCGCCATCCTCTACCCCAACGACGCCGGCGAGCACGGCCGTCTGCTGCGCCTGAAGCAGGAGTACCTGTTTGTCTCGGCCGGCATCTACAGCCTGCTCGACACCTTTGAGAAGGAGCACGGCGAGAACTGGGAGCTGCTGCCACAGTTTGTTGCCATCCATACCAACGACACGCACCCCGCCATGTGCGGCCCCGAGCTCATGCGTATCCTCATTGACGAGAAGAGGCTCGAGTGGGACGACGCCTGGAACATCGTGACGCAGGTCGTGAGCTACATCAACCACACCATCCTGCCCGAGGCTCTAGAGAAGTGGCCCATCGGCACGTTCTCCAAGCTCCTCCCCCGTGTGTACCAGATCATCGACGAGATCAGCCGTCGTTGGCATGAGTCGTTCGACACCACGCAGGAGGGCTGGCAGGAGCGTTTGCGCCAGACCGCCATCCTGTGGGACGGCGAGATTCGCATGGCCAACCTGTCCGTGATCTGCAGCCACAGCGTCAACGGCGTGGCAAAGATCCACTCCGACATCATCAAGAACATCGTGCTCAAGGACTTCTATGCCCTGACGCCCGAGAAGTTCAACAACAAGACCAACGGCATCTCGCACCGCCGCTGCTTTGCCGAGGCCAACCCCACCTACGCCAAGCTCGTGACCGAGGCCATTGGCGACGGCTGGCTCAAGGACGCCTTTGAGCTGGAGAAGCTCAAGGAGTTTAAGGACGACGCCGAGTTCCTGAAGGCCGTGGGTGCCTCCAAGCGCGCCAACAAGGAGCGCCTGGCCGCCTACGTTAAGGCCGAGACCGGTCTGGTCATCGACCCCAACACCGTCTTCGATGTTCAGGTAAAGCGCTTCCGCGCCTACAAGCGCCAGCTCATGAACATCATGAAGGTGATGGACATCTACAACCGTCGCATCGCCGATCCCAACTTCCACGTGACGCCGACGACTTTCATCTTTAGCGGCAAGGCGGCCTCGAGCTACACCTTTGCCAAGGAGACTATCCGCCTGATCAACTCGGTGGCCGAGGTCATCAACAACGACCCGCGCGTCAACGAGGTCATGAAGGTCTGCTTTATCCCCAACTTCCGCGTGAGCAACGCCCAACTCATCTACCCTGCCGCCGAGATCTCGGAGCAGATCTCCACGGCCGGCAAGGAGGCCTCGGGCACGTCCAACATGAAGCTCATGATGAACGGCGCCATTACGCTGGGAACCCTCGACGGCGCGAACATAGAGATCGCCGACCTGGCCGGCCGCGAGAACGAGGCCATCTTTGGCCTGACCGCTCCCGAGGTCGAGCAGCTCTGGGCATCGAACAGCTACTTTGCGTGGGATACGCTCAACAACGATCGCGACCGTCTGGGCCGCGTGATGGACGAGCTTAAGGACAACACCTTTGCGGGTCTTTCGGGCAACTTCGAGAGCATCTACAACGAGCTCATGAATAACAACGACCCCGACCTGGTCATGGCAGACTTCCGCAGCTACGTGGATGCCTGGGAGAAGCTCACCGGCAGCTACGGCGACCAGGAGACCTGGAACCGCAAGGCCCTGCTCAACACCGCCTCGAGCGGCTGGTTCTCGAGCGACCGCACCATTCGCGAGTACCGCGACGAGATCTGGCACGCGTAAAGGCGCGCGAGCTCCCCTATGCCAGCACGGCATTACTCGACGGGCGCGACCGAGCGCCGCGCCCGTCGCTAATGGGTTTAGGAACATCGATGACAGAAGGAGAAATCGATGAGTAAGAAAGAATGCATCGCGATGCTCCTCGCAGGAGGACAGGGCAGCCGATTGGGGGCACTCACCCAAAAGATCGCTAAGCCGGCGGTTAGCTTTGGTGGCAAGTTCCGCATTATCGACTTTTCGCTCTCCAACTGCTCCAACTCGGGCATCGACACGGTGGGCGTTCTGACGCAGTATCGCCCCTACCTGCTGCATGCCTACGTGGGCTCCGGCGAGGCTTGGGATCTGGACAGCCGCGACGGCGGCGTGTCGATCCTGCCGCCGTACGAGACGCAGACCGGTGGCGCCTGGTATGCGGGCACGGCCGACGCCATTACGCAGAACCTCGACTACATCAAGGCCAACGACCCCAAGTACGTCCTGATTCTTTCGGGCGATCACCTGTATCGCATGGACTACCGCAAGATGCTCATGACGCACATTGAGAACAACGCCGACCTCACGGTGAGCGTTATGCCCGTGCCGTGGGAGGAGGCCAGCCGCTTTGGCATCCTGACCACCGACCCCGAGGACGGCCGCATCACCAAGTTCACCGAGAAGCCCGATAAGCCCGATTCGAACCTCGCGTCCATGGGCATCTACATCTTCTCGGCCGACGTGCTGATCGAAGCACTCGAGGAGGACGCTCTGGACCAGCGCTCGAGCCACGACTTTGGCAAG
This sequence comes from uncultured bacterium, assembly GCA_905215225.1. Lineage (GTDB taxonomy): Bacteria > Actinomycetota > Coriobacteriia > Coriobacteriales > Coriobacteriaceae > Collinsella. The sequence continues at coordinate 2,066 of CAJMPM010000112.1, read as the reverse complement.
GACATCATCCCCAAGCTGCTCGGCGAGGGCAAGCGCCTGTACAGCTACGAGTTCCACGGCTTTTGGAAGGACGTCGGCACCATCGCCAGCTTCCACGAGACCTCGATGGACCTGCTGGGCAACAACCCCGAGTTCGATCTGTTCGACAAGCACTTCCCCATCATGTCCAACATCACCACGCGTCCGCCGCACTACATTGGCCCGGACGGCCGCCTGGACGACTGCCTGGTCTCCAACGGCTGCAAGATCTACGGCACCGCTCGCCACTCGATCCTTTCGACCGATGTCATCATCGAGGAGCGCGCCGTGGTCGAGGACTCCGTGCTGCTGCCGGGTGCGCACGTTAAGAGCGGCGCGCACATCTGCCGCGCTATTTTGGGCGAGAACTCCACGGTCGAAGAGGGCGTGAAGCTCGGCTCTGTCGATACCACCAAGGATACGGCCGTCGTTGGAAATGACGTCGTTATCGGGAAGGGGGAATGATCCGATGATCAATCGCAAGGCCATCGGTTATATCACCGCTAACTACTCTTCGACTTACGGCAGCGTGCTGCTCAAGGACCGCCCCATCGCGTCCGTTCCGTTTTTGGGCCGCTACCGCCTGATCGACTTCCCGCTGTCCAACATGATGAATGCCGGCATTAAGACCGTCGGCGTCGTCATGCCGGGCAATTACCGCTCGCTGATCGACCACGTGGGTTCGGGCAAGGACTGGGGCCTGGACCGCAAGAAGGGCGGCCTGTTCATGGTGCCCGGCAACGCGTATGGCACCACCAAGGGCGGCATGCGCTTCCTGCTGCGCGACATCATCTCCAACAAGACGCTGTTCCAGCGCTCGGACAAGCCCTATGTTGTGATGATGGGCACCAACATTATCTTTAACATGGACCTCAACACCATCATCGACGCGCACGAGAACTCCGGTGCCCAGATGACCGTGGTGTACTGCAAGGCCACGCGCAACGTCGATGACGAGACCAAGCTGCAGATCAACGAGAACGGCCGCCTGACGGGCGTGAGCGCCGGCGTCGTGTACGGCGACAACGCCTCTATGGACTGCTGCATCGTCAACCGCGAGACGCTGCTCGAGATCATCGACCACTACCAGGCCGCCGACTATCTGGACCTGCTCGAGGCACTCCAGGGCGACTTTGGCAACATCGACGTGTGCAGCTACGAGTACAAGGGCGAGGTCGTGGGCGTGTTTAGCGAGAAGTCGCTGTATCGCCGCAGCATGGACCTGCTCGACCAGACCGTGGCCGACCAGCTCTTTGACCCCGAGCGCCCGATCCTGACCAAGGCTCACGACGTGCCGCCTTCGCGCTATGCGACCGGCAGCCACGCCTGCAACTCGATCATCTCGGCCGGCTGCATCATTAAGGGCACCGTGCGCAACTCGATCCTGTCGCGCGGCGTCGTGGTCGAGGAGGGCGCCTCGGTGACCAACTCGATCATCAACCAGAGCTGCATCATCAAGAGCGGCGCCCGCGTCGAGAACGCCATCCTGGACAAGAACAACGTGGTTCCCACCAACACCGAGCTTCGCGGCACGCCCGAGAACATCCTGGTGCTGGGCAAGGCTCCGTTAACTTCCGATACCACCATCGTACGTTAACGTTGGCACCGCAACATCGCTCGTAACATGTAGAATAGCCGCCCGGTTAGCGCCAGGCGGCTATTCTCGAATTGCAACATGGGAGACAATATGGCTGATTCCAGCAAAAAGATGCAGATAGTGTTTGCCTCGGCCGAGTGCGCGCCGTTTGTGAAGACCGGTGGCCTGGGCGACGTGGCGGGCTCGCTGCCTGCGGCGCTTGTGCGCGCCGGCGCCGAAGTCATCGTGATGGTGCCCAAGTACGCCACCATCAAGGACGAGTACAAGGCGCAGATGGAGCACTTCTCCGACTTTTACGTGAGCCTGGGCTGGCGCAACGAGTACTGCGGGCTGGAGAAGCTCGAGCACGACGGCGTCACCTATATGTTCGTGGACAACGAGCACTACTTTGCGCGCGACTATCCGTACGGCTTCTTTGACGACGGCGAGCGCTTCGCGTTTTTCTCCACGG
>CAJMPM010000111.1 GCA_905215225.1 uncultured bacterium | reverse complement strand
GCACTCAACCTCTCCAACAGCGCTGCCATCGTCCTCTACGAGGCCCTGCGCCAAACAGGCTTTCCGGGAATGTGATAAAGGGACTGTCCCTTTATCACATTCGAGCGCCACGCCGATGGCACACGCGCCTGATTGATGCTCTAGATAAAGAGCCCTTACTTTTAATCAGAATTAACTAAAATAAAATGAAGTTAAACGGCGGTGTGAAAGGAGAGCCTAGTGGAATATCTCGAGAACCCGTTTACCCCAAGTTTTGGTGAGGTTCCTGCCCATCTCGCTGGCAGACAACAGATTATTCGGGATTTGGACCGTGCCTTCTTGAGCCAGCGTAGGCGCCCAGAATTGACCTCGATCTTTTCAGGCGCGCGTGGAACCGGTAAAACCGCTCTCATGTCGTCGCTCGCGACAAGGGCGGAATCCCACGGCTGGATAGCCGTAAAGACGACCGCGCTCCCGGGAATGCTTGAGGAAATCGAGTTCGGGGCGAAACGTGCCGCAGCCCATCTCATCGACTCGTTCAACCACTTCGAAGTCACCGGTCTCGGAATTGCACCGCTCGGCAGCATCGAGGTCGATCGCGTTCACGATGCCTCAACCTGGCGTTATCGCATGAGCGACATCATCGACCAGCTCAACGAGGCGGGCACCGGTCTGCTCGTCACGGTTGACGAGGTGGACCCGACACTCGACGAGATGATTCAGCTCGCAGCGACGTATCAGCACTTTGTGACCGATGGAAAACGCGTCGCCCTGCTCATGGCGGGACTCCCCAACAACGTATCGACGCTACTGAACCACAAGACGGTCTCGTTCCTTCGCCGCGCCCAACAATATCATCTGGGTCGCATTCCCGACTATGACGTGCGCGAGGCCTTGATTCGCACGATCCAGGAAAACGATCGCCTGGCAGATGCTGAGGGAATCGATAGAGCCGTTCGCTCGATCTCTGGTTTTCCCTTCCTATTGCAACTCGTAGGCTACCGTGCCTGGGATCTCACAAGCGATTCGAAGGAAATCTCGTCACGCGACTTTGACCTGGGAATCAAAATCGCGCGCGACGAGATGGACGACCGAATCCTCGCGGCAACCTATCGGGAACTCACTGCAGAGGACAAGCGATTCCTCATCGCCATGCTCGATGACGAGGAAGAGTCCACCACTGCTGACCTTGTCGAGCGCCTTAAGCGTTCGCCGCAGCAGGTCTCCCGCTACCGACGCCGCATGATAGATGCCGGCATCATTGGAGAACGTGGGCGCGGAATCGTCGCTTTTGAATTGCCATTCTTCCGCGACTATCTCGCCGCTCAATGCGTGAAATAGAAGTCAACGTGACAAAGGGGCAGTCCCTTTGTCACGTTGCCTATAAGTAGCGGCCGGTGATGCTTGCGGAGCAGGCTGCGATGTCGCCTGGCGTGCCGGTGCAGACGATTTGCCCGCCCGCGTCACCACCGCCCGGACCCATGTCGATCACGTAATCGGCGTTACGGATAAGGTCGAGATCGTGTTCGATTACGATACCCGTGGCGCCCTTGGCAACGAGTCCGTCGAACACACTCAGCAACACCTGAACATCGAGCGGATGTAGTCCGATCGTGGGCTCGTCAAATACGAATACGGCATCATCCTGCACGCGGCTCATCTCACTCGCGAGCTTAAGGCGCTGTGCCTCACCGCCCGAAAGCGCCGGTGTGGGCTCGCCAAGCGTGAGATAACCCAGGCCCAGGTCGTGCAAGGTCTGCAAGCGCACCTGAACTTTCTTGAGTCCCACCGTAGCGTCGAGTGCCTCGTCCACGCTCATATCCATGAGCTGCGGCAACGTAAGCAGGCTCCCGTCCTTACCCTCGCGATGGATATGCGAAGCCGCGTCTGCATAACGCGAACCACGACATGCCGGGCAGACAATCTCGACGTCGGGCAGAAACTGCACGTCGAGCGATATCGATCCCGTGCCGTCGCACGTAGGGCAGCGCAGGGCACCGGTGTTGTAGCTAAAGGCGCCCGCCTTATATCCCGCCGCCTTGGCCTCGGGCGTACGGGCAAAGGCGCGGCGCAGCTCGTCATGAATGTCGGCATAGGTCGCTACCGTCGAGCGGACGTTGGCACCGATGGGCGTGGCGTCAATCAGGTTTGCGCGGGCAATACCCTCGGCATCGACCCAACGCACGTGCCCCGGCAGGCGCTCGCCAGCTGCCTGCGCCTTGAGTGCCGGGATGAGCGTCTCGAGCACCAACGTCGTCTTGCCCGAACCCGAAACACCCGTAACCGCAACCAAGCGACCGCGCGGGATATCGACTTCGAGCGGCTTGACGGTATGGATGGCATCGGTCGCCATGCGGATATGGCCCTGGTCGAACATTTCGTCGTCAGTCACCTGCGGACGCAAGCGCTTGGGCTCGGCGCGCAAAAACGGCGCGATGCGACTGCTCTGCGATTGCTCGACCTCGTCTACCGTACCTGCAGCGATCACGTTACCGCCGCCTGCTCCGGCAACGGGGCCCATCTCGACCAGATAATCAGCCTCCGCCAGCACGCGCGTATCGTGGTCGACAACGACCACGGTGTTGCCGTCGCCCACCAGATCGCGCATCACGCCCGCCAAGCCGTCGACATTGGCAGGATGCAGGCCGATCGAAGGCTCGTCCAGCACATAAAGCACGCCCGTCGATCGGTTGCGCACCACGCGAGCAAGCTGTACGCGCTGGCGCTCACCCGTGGAGAGCGTGGCACCGGCGCGATCGAGTGAAAGGTAATCGAGACCCAGGTCGACCAGACGACGGGCCGCGCTCAAAAACGAATCGCAGATATCCGTCGCCATGGGCTGCATCTCGGCCGGCAAGGATGCGGGCACCCCGCGCACCCACTCAATCGCCCCGCCCAGCGTCATGGCCGCCGCTTGTGCCAGATTGATACCGCGCACCTGGGGCTGGCGCGCAGCCTCGGAGAGACGCGTGCCGCCGCAATCACGGCATGGCCCCTCGCGCAAAAAGCGTGCAACGCGTTTGAGGCCCTTATCGTCCTTAACCTTGGCAAGCGCATTCTCAACGGTATAGACGGCGTTGTAATAGGTAAAGTCGAGCGGCGTGGCGCCCTCGCCGTTTTTGGGAACGTAGAGAATATGCTTCTTGACCGCCGGGCCGTGAAACACGATGTCGCGCTCTTGAGGCGTGAGCTGGTTAAACGGCACGTCGGTGCGTACGCCCATCTCGCCGGCCACCTGTTTCATCAGGTCCCACATGAGCGTACCCCAGGGAAGCACCGCGCCCTCGTTGATAGTCTTTGACTCGTCGGGCACCAGGCTCGCTTCGTCCACCTCGCGCATGACACCGGTGCCGCCACATGTGGGGCATGCACCGCCGCTATTGAAAGCCAAATCCTCGGCACTCGGCGCGTAGAACTCGCGACCGCACGCAGGGCACGTGAGCGACAGGCCCGCAGCCACGTTAAGGCTCGGCTCCACACGCGCCCCGCAATGCGGGCACACGTGATGGGCGCAGCGGCTAAAGAGCAGCCGCCGGCTATTGTTAAGCTCGGTCATGGTGCCAAAAGTGGAACGCACGCCCGGCACGCTCGGACGCTGGTGTAGCGCGAGCGCCGCCGGCACGTGCAGCACCTCGTCCACCTGGGCGTGTTCGGCCTGCGTCAGGCGACGTCGAGTATAGGTGCTGAGTGCTTCCAAGTAGCGACGCGAGCCCTCGGCATAAAGAACCCCCAGCGCCAGCGAACTCTTGCCCGCACCCGACACGCCGGCAATGCCCACGAGCTTTCCCAGCGGAATATCGATATCGATGTCCTTAAGGTTATGGACACGTGCGCCACGTACCTCGATAGCCTGCGGGCTCATCTTCTGTTCCGTCACCTTTATCACCCTACTCATGCCATAAAACGCGGTCGCGGATGTACTCGCCCAGCATGGGCACGGTAAACCGGACGAGGCCGTATCCGGCAGCCTCGATGACGCGCTCGCGAATCAGGCTTGCGCGATATTTACTCGCCCAGCTCTGGGTACGATCACAGCGCTCAATGATATCCGCCATGCGCGTCGGTTTGTTCTCGTCAACCGCCATGGCCTCGATAAAAAGGCGCTGTGGACTGCGCAGCCCGTAATACAGGGGCGCATCAACCGCTTCATAGAACTCGGAGACGGCATCCGCATGGCCATCCTCGACATCGCGCCTTTCGATGACTTGTGAGCCACATCGGACAGCAGACCTCCACATGTAATATCCCACCAGCTGAACCATATAGGGATGCCCCATGCTCTTGCGTGCCGCAAGGTCCGCTGTCTCCGCGTCAACGTAAAGACCAGCGTCTTTGACCGTCTGGATATATGAATCACGCACCTTGGGCAAAGATATCGCCCCCAGCGTACGCTGCTGGGCACGCCGCAAAAACGTCACGCTCGGCTCTTCGAGCAGATCGTCAACCATACTGGGTAAGCCGGCGAACACCAGCGCAAGACCGCGCTGGTCGCTATCGGACAAGCCCGTGGCATCCTGGTCTCCAAGCACCTGCTGATAGAGAACGGCAAGAGCCGCCAGTTCCTCGATAGACGCCGATTGCGCCTCGTCAATCGCAAACAGTATGCCCTTGCCTGGACCGAGCTTCTTAAGGCGCTCGTTGCCCAGCCCTCGCAACGTCTCGCCCTTTGCCCGCGCCGCCTCGACCGACATCCGACCAAACGACGGACCGAACTCCATTGACGTCACAACGGGTTTATTCGAGCGAAGCGCGTCGGCCAAGCGGTCGCATAAGCCAAGCGAAGCGGAATCGGAGACAACCGCCCATCCGCGCTCATTGGCTAGACGTTGCAGCTCCCGCAGGAGAACCGTCTTGCCGCAGCCGCGGTTTCCCGTAATGAGCATGAGCCTACCCGGCGCTCCGGCGCCGTTATCGAGTCCTTCCTCGAAATCTTCGATGACCGACTCGCGGCCAATGAGTATCGGAGGCCGCTTGCCAGCCGTGGGCTTAAAGGGATTTGGATTCATGTCGGCCTCCTCGGATTGGCAAACCCTGGTAATAGTTATACCAACTTATACCGAGTTATACCAATAGCATATGACAAAGGAGCTGTCCCTTTGTCATATGTGGCCGAAAAACTCGGCGTCTGCTGCTCGCCAGGGGCGGAAGGTGGCGGGATCGATCTTTACGTGCGCCGCGGCGGGCACGTCGTACCATTTGACCGTGTAACCGGCGCCATGAGAGCAAAAGACCGAGTCGGGTGTGTTGGGCAGATCGGCCTCAGGCTCATAGGCGGCCGTCTCGATTACGCGCTCGGCATCATGGCAAGCCGCATAGCCGGCGAACTCTAGGTACAGATACCCGCGACCGCTCGTGTAGGCAGCCACCTCCAGCGCGTAATCCTGCACCTCAGATGCCGGCACGCGACCCACAAGCTTCGCCCGATCTCCCGCCATCGTCGGCGGCTCGTACTCGGCACCCATGCGCGTGGCATCCGAGAGCGCCCGGCCCACGCACTCCCCCGGCACCTCGAGCTCAAAGCGGTACCACGGCTCCAACAGCCCAGCCGCGCCGGTCTCACGCGCCAGCATGAGCCCCTGGCGAAAGGCGCGGTCCGTGGCCAGCCGGAAGACGCCGCC
>CAJMPM010000110.1 GCA_905215225.1 uncultured bacterium | reverse complement strand
CACGGCGGGGGAGCAAGTGCTGCATGGAAGCGCATCGCTTGCGTTGTCGTGATTGGCCTTGCCCTGCAGGTGGTCGTTGGCTACGTGACCGACGCCGTGCTGTCGCTGTTGCCCGACGCCGCGGCCGACTACAGCGAGCTTGTCGAGGAAACAGGTATGGGCGACACCAGCTATCTCGCCGTCCTGACTACGGTGCTCGGCGCCCCATTTTGTGAAGAGCTGCTGGTGCGCGGCATTATTTTTGAGTTTTCGCTCCGAGCGTTTAATCCGCAGTGCCGCCCACTTTGGAAGCGCCCGCGTCGTGCGAGCGCGCAGAACGGCGCCATGGTGCCCTGGGCGGCCCCAAGTACGTGGGGTATCGCCGCGGCGATTGTGCTGCAGGCGGCAATCTTCGGTTTTATGCACATGAATTGGGTGCAGGGTTGCTACGCGGGTGCCGCCGGCCTCATCTTTGGCTGGGTGCTCGTGACGACCGGAAAGCTCCGCTACACGATTCTGCTGCACTTTGCCTTTAATGCCGGGTCGTACCTCATGGGCCTGCTGTGGTTTGTGAACACGCCGCTCGACGTAGTGATCACGGTTGCCATCGCCGGCTTTGTGCTGGTAGAGGCGATGCGGTCGCTCAAACTGACGTTCCAGACGGATCGTCCCTACCAGCAAGCGTGATTCCCCTAAGGAAAACACGGCTAGGCGTGTCTGAGCGTGTTACCCCTAGGGAAATCACGACTGGAGACAGCCCAAGCGTGTTTCCCCTAGGGAAAACACGCTTGGCCGATTAGGAGACGCCGACTGGCCAAGAGACACCGGCCGGCCCTCGCCACGCTAGTTGCGGCGTCCGCCGCCGTTGGCGCCCTGACGTCCCTGGGCCGCGCGGTTGCGTCCGGCAGTGTTCTGCGCGCGCGACATGCCACCGTGGCCCTTGCCGCCTTTGGGTCCCTTGCCGGCGGCGCCACCGTGGGCCTTGCCGCCCTTCTTGCCGGTGCCATGGCCAGCGCCAGCAGACGTCTCGCCCGGACGCGGGGGCACGGGACGAATCAGGCAATGCTTGGTGTAGCCGATCAAATCGCGGCGGCCGGCCTTTTCCAGCGCCTCGCGCACCAGCTTGTAGTTCTCGGGCTTGCGATACTGGATGAGCGCGCGTTGCATGGCCTTCTCGTGCGGGTCGCGCGCCACATAGATCGGCTCCATGGTGCGCGGGTCCACGCCGGTGTAGTACATGCACGTCGACATGGTGGACGGTGTGGGGTAGAAGTCCTGCACCTGCTCGGGCATGTAGCCCATGTCGCGCACGGCCTCGGCAAGGTCCACGGCTTCCTTCATCGTTGAACCGGGGTGGCTCGAGATCAGATACGGCACCACGTACTGCTTGAGTCCGTATTCGCGGTTCAAGCGTTCAAATTTGCGGCAAAACGCATCGTAGACGGCGCGGCTCGGCTTGCCCATCACGGACAGCACCGCGTCGCTCACGTGCTCGGGTGCCACGCGTAGCTGGCCCGAGACATGGTGCTCTAGCAGCTCGCGCAAAAACTCGTCCGAGGCATCGGCCATGGTGTAGTCAAAGCGGATGCCGCTGCGCACGAAGACCTTTTTGACGCCCGGCAGCTGGCGCAGGTCGCGCAACAGCTGCGTGTAGCCGCTCTCGTCGACCACCATGTTCTTGCATACACTCGGCCACAGGCAGCGCTTGTTCTTGCACACGCCGTGCTTGAGCTGCTTGTCGCAGGCGGGACGGCTAAAGTTGGCCGTCGGTCCGCCCACGTCGTTGATGTAGCCCTTAAACTCGGGGTCGTGCGTGAGTAGCTCGGCCTCGCGCATGATCGAGTCGTGGCTGCGCATCTGCAGCACGCGGCCCTGGTGGAAGGTGAGGGCGCAAAACGAGCACTCGCCAAAACAGCCGCGGTTGGAGCTAATGGAAAACTTGATCTCGGCAAAGGCCGGCACGCCTCCCGCTGCGTCGTAATCGGGATGCCAATCGCGTGCGTAGGGGAGTTCGGCCACCTCGTCCATCTCATCGGTGGTGAGCGTCGCCGACGGCGGGTTCTGCACCACATAGACGCTGTTGGGGTAGGGCTCTACCAGGCGATGCCCGGTGATGGGGTCCATATTCTGCTGCTGCACGTTAAAGCTGCGCGCGTAGTTGAGCTTGTCGGCGGCAAGGTCGTCCCAGCTGGGCAGCAGGTCGTAGTCGTAGACCTCGTCGAGCGAGCCTGTGCGGTAGACGGTGCCGTTGATATAGGTGATCTGATCGACGGGCAGCCCCGCGTCGAGCGCGTCGGCGATCTCGACGATCGCGTGCTCGCCCATGCCGTAGATGAGGATGTCGGCGCCCGAGTCGAGCAGTACCGAGCGCTTGAGCTTGTCCTGCCAGTAGTCGTAGTGGGCCAGGCGGCGCAGGCTTGCCTCGATGCCGCCGATGATGATGGGGGCGTCCTTGAACGTCTGGCGGATGAGGTTACCGTAGACCGTGACGGCTCGGTTGGGGCGGTGCCCCTCCTCGCCACCGGGGGTATAGGCGTCGGTGTGGCGGCGGTGCTTGGTCACCGAATAGTGGTTGACCATGGAGTCCATGTTGCCGGCGCTGACGAGGAAGCCCAGGCGTGGCTCGCCGAGCACGGTGATGCTGGCGGGGTCGGTCCAGTCGGGCTGGCAGATGATGCCCACCTTGTAGCCGTGCGCGTCGAGGACGCGGCTGACGATGGCCATGCCAAAGCTGGGATGGTCCACGTAGGCGTCGCCGCAGATGTAGACAAAGTCACACTGGTCCCAGCCGCGTGCACCCATGTCGGCGCGGCTGACGGGGAGGAACTTATCGCGGCCCGGTCGCCAGGGGCGGGCGGGCGGCGCTTGGGAATGCTTGGTGCGGGCGACCGTGGCCTGCGCCTTACCGCTGCGCTTTTGCTGCTGGCCCTGTTTGCCCTGCTGACTGCGCTGGTTGTTCTGAGCGTGCTGAGGCTTTTTTGCCACGATCCCTCCCGGTGTTTGTATGCTGCACGTAATTGTAACCAGTCTTTTTGGGACGGGGCTAAAAAGACTGGTGGAGTACATGAGCTGGCGGATCGGCGCGTCGATGCGGGTGTTGTTTGTTTCCAGACTGTGTATCTGCGCGTTGGAGAACCCGTCTCGCGCGCACGCCATGTTGTCAATGGGTTACAGTATGAACGGCGGCTATGTTTCCGCCAACGCACGAGAGAGTCGTCAACAAGGAGGATGCACGACGATGCAGCGTGCCAAACAGATATCGGAGTCCATTGAGCTGGGCATCATCTTGGCGCTCGCCGGTGGCTTTATGGACGTTTATTCGTACATTGGGCGCGATCATGTTTTCGCCAACGCGCAGACGGGCAACATCTTGCTCGTGGGCGTGAGCATCTCGGAGGGCAACTGGGCGCTGGCGGGGCGCTACTTCTTCCCCGTGGTGTCGTTTGCCGTGGGTATTATGCTTGCCGACCTGGTTCACGAGCGGTTTGGCAGCGTGATTCACTGGCGCCAAGTGACGGTGTTCTTTGAAGCCGTCATCTTGCTGGGCGTGAGCTTTATCCCCGGTGGCGGTTACAACCTGCTCGCCAACTGCCTCACCTCGTTTGCCTGCGGCATGCAGGTCGAGAGCTTCCGCAAGATACATGGTCACGGCATCGCCACGACCATGTGCATCGGTAACCTGCGCAATGCGCTGCAAAACGTGGACGACTACATCATCACCCACAAGCGCGGCTTTTTGGAAAACGGCGTGCTGTACTTTGGCGTGATCTTTACCTTTGTGTTTGGCGCCGTACTGGGCAACTGGTGTATTGAGCGCATGGGCCTGCACGCCATCGTCGTGGCGAGCTTGCTGCTGTTTGTCGCGTTTGCCATCATGTTCATCGACCGCGAACGCGACTTGCGCTTACGCTGGAAGGTTGCGGCCGAGGCTTGGAAAGAGGGCTGCCGAAAGTAACCGAATGCGGCAAGGGACTGGCCCCTTTGTCGCACTGATCAATATTGGGGAGGGGACGGCCATCTCGGCCGCCCCTTTTTTGGAGTCTTAAGCGCTAAGGTGCATGTTCGTAACAACATTCAGGAGCCAGAAAAACTATCTAGCTCCTGAATGTTGTTACAAACTGCTTTTTTCGATTTATTCGAGATGCTCTTCAACCCGAGCCCTAAGAAGGGCAATGGCTGTAGGTATTCCAATTGCGGCGGCTAATTCGGCTTTATCCAAAACCTGTATGCTAAAGCACGATTGTTTATCACATTGAAGGACGATAACTGAAGATAGCTTCACTTCCCGTTGGCTGAATATATCGTAATCTCCAAATAGGAAGTTACCTTTTATTGCGTAATTCGGTATGTTCGTTACGCACTTCATCTCAAGTCTGTTTAGACCATAATCGAACACCGCAACTTCCTTGTGTTCGATGATGAGCGCAACCCTGGGCATGTTGCTAAAACCACCGTCGACGACAGTGAAGAGTTTTTCATTTGCATCGTCATAAACGGTATATTTAAGACTTAATAGCTGTCCTAGTGGACCCGTGAACCCATGTCTTTTGATGTTGAGGTTGTCTCCCGCTGGGTTGATGAGAGCCAGAGTATGCGGATAAGGGTTACCTTCAATTGAGATTTGATATTCGTTTGTAGCCGTCTTACTCGATTTAGGACCACTAGCCACCATGTGTCATCGCCTCGATCGAATTGGAACCGTCTTCTGCTTCGTGCGGAGAATTACGCTGTACGTTGCAGTGTATGCAGCCACAATAACTGCATGGGCAATCTCTAACAAAATGAATGATGCTATTTGCTGCATGCATGTTATTTACTACAAAGTATCCTTTTATAAACGTGCGGTCAAACATATATTGCTAAAGCAGAAATAATTTAGACTGAGTGGATCGTATTCTTTGGGCGATTGCTCCTATAATCTAGCCTTCGCTGCTGTCGGGAGGGAAGGACTAGGGCTCCGTTATTCTGTTGAAACGCTTTAACACTTTTGATGTTTTCACGCGTTTTTTGTTTCAAAAGCGTTAGGATGGGACTTATAGCGCGGGGCGTAATGGATGCCCCGCACACGATGGGAGGCTATCAATGGCTAATCGTTTCGTTCTCAATACCATTTCTTATCATGGTTCTGGCGCCATCAAGGAGATCCCCGGCGAGCTTCAGCGTCGCGGCTACAAGAAGATCTTCGTCTGCTCCGACCCCGATCTGGTCAAGTTTGGCGTTACCGCTAAGGTGACCGACGAGCTCGACGCCGCCGGCATCGCTTGGAGCCTCTACTCCGAGATCAAGCCCAACCCCACCATCCAGAACGTCAAGGACGGCGTCGAGGCCTTCAAGGCCGCCGAGGCTGACGCTATCGTGACCATCGGTGGCGGCTCCTCCATGGACACCGCTAAGGCCATTGGCATCATCATCAACAACCCCGAGTTCGCCGATGTGCGCTCTCTGGAAGGCGTCGCTCCCACCAAGAAGCACGCCGTCTTTACCATCGCTGTCCCCACCACCGCCGGTACTGCCGCTGAAGTCACCATCAACTACGTCATCACCGATGTGGAGAAGAAGCGCAAGTTCGTCTGCGTCGATACCAACGACATCCCCGAGATCGCTGTGGTAGACCCCGATATGATGGCCTCCATG
>CAJMPM010000109.1 GCA_905215225.1 uncultured bacterium | reverse complement strand
GAGCGAACCCGAAAATTTCTGGCTATCCGACACCGGTAAGGCAATTGAGATTTCTGGCGCGCCGCCCGACAACTTTGCGCCCGAGGGCCAGGTGTGGGGAAACCCCACTTTCCGCTGGGATCACATGAAACAGAACGGCTATAGCTGGTGGATGGATCGCCTGCGTCGTGCGTTCGCGCTCTACGACCGTGTGCGCCTGGACCACTTCCTGGGCTTCCACAGCTACTTTAGCATCCCTGCCGGCAAGGCCTGTGCCGACGGCCGCTGGCTGGCTGGACCAGGCAAGGACCTGTTCCAGACGGCCTACGACGAGCTGGGTCCGCTCAACTTTATTGCCGAGGATCTAGGCTATCTGACGCCTGGCGTTCGTGCGATGGCTTCGACCTGCGGCTTCCCCGGCATGGACGTACTGGAGTTTAGCGACTACGACGTTCGCTGCGGAATTCATCCCACACCGGGCAAGCTCCTGTATACCTCGACGCACGACACCTCGACGCTTGCCGGCTGGTGCACGCGCTCCTTTGCGGGCGGCGACGAGCCGAGCGGCATTGCATTGGCAGGCGAGCTCATGGGCAACGCCTTGGCCAGCGATGCTCCGCTCGTTATGATGCCGCTGCAGGACGTGCTGGGGCTGGGCGACGATGCACGTATGAACGTGCCGGGCGTGGCCACGGGCAACTGGACATGGCAGGCACAGGAGGCCGACATTGCGGCGGCCGAGGAGAAAACTGCGAAACTCCTGCGCACCAACCATAGATTCTGGGGCGAAGCGTGATAAAACCCCCGATATAGGGTACAGTTACAGCTGTTTGAATTTTTGCGGGCAGAGCGATCTGCCCGCTTTGTGCTGAAAAGGAAGTATTATGGCGCGCTACGATTACAAGTGCACGAGCTGCGGCAACGTGTTTGAGGTTGAGCACCCCATGTCCGAGACGCCCGAGGTCGTATGCCCCAGCTGCGGCGCCCCGGCATCCAAGACGTTCTCGGCCAGCGGCATTAAGTTCGAAGGCAGCGGTTTCTACAACACCGACCAGCGAAGCGGCGGCTCCAGCACCAGCGCCACCAGTGGCTGCTGCGCCAACTGCCCGCATAACCACTAGAAACCAATCAGCCCCGCGACCGACACCGATCGCGGGGCCGTTTCTTTAGCTACCCAGGTTTCCTTATGAGTTGCGGTGAAATAAGGACTGTTTGGCAGGTAAAAGCCGCTATTCAATCCCTATTTCACCGCAACTTAGTAGCTACTTGCGGACCAGGCGGGCGCAGAAGTGGCCGTCGTAGGAGTCGGCGTTTACCGGCACGCTTTGGAAGAGGCCTCGAGCGTTCTGGCGGACGGAGACGAGTTTCTTAGCCTGGGCAAACTCGGGCAGCTGCAGGATTTGCGCCTCGGAGAGCGGCGCCACGGTAAAGTCGGCGCCCTCGGGAGAGGCCAGGAAGGCATCTACGACCTGCGTGTTCTCCTCATCAAAAACCGAGCAGGTGGCATAGAAAAGCTCACCGCCGGCAGCCACGCGCGCGGCTGCTTCCTTGAGCATCGTCAGTTGCAGCTTGGGCAACTCGCACGTCACGTCGCTTTCGGCAAGGCGCCAGGGAATCTCGGGATGACGGCGCATGGTGCCGGTGCCCGAGCACGGAGCATCGATAAACACCGTATCGAACAGAACGGGTTTACCAAGCATCGCATCGAACGACGTGAGGACCGCATCGAGCTCGCATGCATCACCCGAGACGGTACGAACGCCCTTGATACCCGCCTTATGCAGGCGCGCGAGATTCTGGTCACACTTGCGATCGTGCAAATCGAGTGCAGTGTGCTGACGGTCGTAGCCGGCACGCTTAGCCTGGCACATCATCACATACGTCTTGGTACCGCGACCGGCGCCGATCTCCAGGCAAAGCCCAGGACGGGTCGCCGCAGTAGCGATGAGCTGGGCGTTAAGGTCCGAGGCCACGGCCGCCGCGCGTTCAAACACACCCGACGCAACCGTAGCCTGCGAATCGACCGGCGCACGGCAGCCCGGGAACACCGGCGCCACAAGCTGCGATAGGTACGGATCAGGCTTGGTTGCAAAGGCGTTCTCGTGCAAAGCGAGCGGCGCGGGCGCCAGATTTCCGGCAAAGTTGAGCGCGCCCTCGGGCGTATCGAACGACGCCATAATGCGAGCACACAGCCAGCGCGGCATACCCATCAGGCGAGATAGGCGAACCAAACGGCGCTCAGACTCATCGGCACCCGCGGCGGCGGCAAAGTCCTCAACGTTGTCCGCGACCTTATGCAGCACGGCGTTCGCCAGACCGGCGGCCGACTTAGCGCCGCTACGAACCAGCTCAACACCCTGACTTACGGCAACGCGACCTGGGGTATGCAGGTAGAGCATCTCGAAGGCCGAGATGCGAAGCGCCATGCGAACGCGCGGCGCGACCTTTTTGGGCTTATCCAAAAATTGATCGAGCAACTCATCCAAAATGCCCTGTGTGGCGGCAACACCGAGCGCCAAACGAGCGGCAAACGCGGAATCGCGCTGGTCAATGGCCTTGGCGGAAGCACGGGAAGACAACACGTCGCGTGCGTACATGCCGCGACGGTCGGCCTCCATCAGCACATCGCGCGCCAGCTTGCGCGCGGGAGAAAGCTTGCTCATGACAGTACACCCCACCTAAGATCGGCGCCCTGTAGGCCGGCAGCCCAGGCAGAAGCGGCCATAGCACGCTTACCGTCGGGCTTAACCTCGAGCAGCTCTACCGCACCATCGGAAAGGCCCAGGTAAACACGCTTGCTCTTAACGGCAACAGCGCCCTCGCCAAGCGACACATCAGCCGGCGCGGCATCGAGCACACGAACCGACTTGCCGGCAATCACACAACGGGCTGGCGCGGTATCGGACGAAGCGAGCACATGGCGCACGCAATCAATCGCCGCCATCCGCGGATTCAGACGCATCTCCTGCTTGGAAATCTTGGCAGCATGCGTGACAAGGGACTCATCCTGCTCAGTCCAAACAGCCGACCCATCGGCAAGCGAGGAAAGCGTATCGGCCAGCAGATTACCGCCCAGCTCGCCAAGCTCCATAGTCAGTGCCTCGGCATGCTTACCGGCAACCGAGGTCGAAGCCTGCGCGCAATAAGCGCCCGTATCCACTCCATGTCCAATACGCATAATGGAAACGCCGGCAACCTCGTCACCAGCAAGAATGGCACGCTGAATGGGAGCAGCGCCACGCCAACGCGGCAGCAGCGAAGCATGGACATTCACAATACCAAGCGGCGCCATATGCAGCACCTCATCAGGCAAAATGCAGCCATAGGCAGCCACACAGAAAATATCAGCCTGCACAGCCTGGAGCGCCTCAACAACCTCAGGCGTCATACGATTGGCCTCAACAACCGGCAACCCCAGCTCAAGCGCCTTGGCCTTAACAGGAGAAGGCTCAAGCTTCTTACCACGCCCACGAACAGCATCAGGACGAGTAATGACAAGCGCAATCTCGTTCCCAGCCTCAACAAGCGTAGTCAGCGAAGGCACAGCAAAATCAGGCGTACCCATAAACACAATACGCATAAAAGTAAGTCTCCTCTCAATAACGAGCCGAGACGGCTACAAATAACAGCGGAAAGCCAAGTACCCAGCCCATCCGCAATAACAATTCAACAAGAACAAATATACCCAAAACCAAAGAAAGAGCCGCAATAAAAGCAGCTCTCTCAACAAAGCACCTATCAGCGAAGACGTCCCTCCCTGGCCCGACGGCACCCGGGCGAAAAGGAACACGAAAACGCAGTCCCCTTCCGCCGCAGGGCTTAGGTTATTGCTCCACGCGCAGTTCCGCACGAGCCGAAGAGCACTTAATGTGCTCTTCGTGCGAGCAGGACTGTTTGAGCATGGAGCAAAACCTAAGCCCTGCGGCGGAAGGGGACGGTGGGACCTACTCCGTCTCGCCCGGTCGAGCGCCGCGGGCCAGGGCGTCCTGGTACTCCTTGACGGCCTTGATGCGCTGCATCGGCTTCAGTCGCTCGAACATGGTGTTGCCGTGCAGGTGATCGATCTCGTGCTGCAGGCACACGCAGAACAGATCGCCCGAGGCCTCGTAGCGAATCAGGTTGGCATCCAGATCATACGCCTCGACGACGACATGGTCGGGACGCTCGATCTCGCAGCTAATGCCGGGGATAGACAGGCAGCCCTCGCTAAACGGCACCAAATGGTCGCTCTGCTCAACAATAACGGGGTTAATGAGCACGTAGGGGTCGTAGGCGTTCTTGTCGCTGTAGTCGCAGTCGATAGTGACAAGCTGAATGAGCTCACCGATCTGCGGGGCAGCCAGGCCGCAACCGCCGTTATCGAACATCATCTTCTTCATCTTCTCGGCAAGCGCCTCAATCACAGGCGTAATCTCCTCGATGACGGCGCACTCCTGACGCAGACGAGGGTCGGGCGAAAGTACGATTCCGTTGGCTTCCATGGCCATCCTTTCGGGTTGTTACATCAAATCATAGGCGTCGACGTCAACGCTCACGCTCACGCCGCGCACGGAGCCCACCTCTTTAAGGCAGGCGTCGATATCATCAGAGACATGGTACCCCACGGGCGACTTCACAAGCAGGTGGAAGCGATAACGGTCCTTGGCTCTCTCGATTACACATGAAGCCGGGCCCAGCACCTGAGGCACGGCGCTCCCCGCCCGCAAAAAGTCGGGCGCGGCGGCATGCCAGCGGCGCTTGAGCAGCTTTGCGATGCGACCGATGTAGTCCTGCGCGTCATCCGCGTTCGCCGACCATACCAAAATGTTGACCAGGCGCACAAAAGGCGGATACAGTGCGTCGCGGCGCTGGTCCAGGTCGTAGTCGGTAAAGATCGAACGGTCGTGCTCGGCAACGGCGCGAATGACCGGATCATCGGGCAGGTAGGTCTGGATGATAACCTCGCCAGGGCGATCGCCGCGTCCGGCACGGCCCGCGACCTGCTCAAGCAAATCGTAGGCGCGCTCCCCCGCTCTAAAATCGGGCAGCTTTAACGCAAAGTCGGCATTGACCACGCCCACGAGCGTGACCTCGGGAAAGTCGAGGCCCTTGGCGATCATCTGGGTGCCCAACAGCACCGCGCAATCCGCGGCATCGAACTGCTCGAGCAACTTCTTATGCGCGTCCTTGCCACGCGTGGAATCGGCGTCCATGCGAATGATGGCGACATCCTCGGGCAGCATCTGGTGCAGCGCGTCCTCAATCTGCTGCGTGCCCAGGCCCATTTTTGCCAGATAACGACTGCCGCATTTGGGACAGCGGCTCGTGGGCGCCGGATAGGGTTGCACGCGCCAGGAAGAACCACAGGTATGGCACTGCAGCGTGTGCGTGCGCTCGTGATACGTAAGCGCGGTGGAGCAGTGGTTGCAGGTAGGGACGCAGCCGCACTCGCGGCACATCAGGAACGGCGCAAAGCCACGGCGGTTATGCAGCAGCACGGCCTTCTCGCGGCGCTCGACCACGCGTTCCAAGCCTTCCATCAGCGGTTTTGAGAACATTGAGCGACTGCCGTGCGAGAACTCGCGGCGTAGGTCGGCAATGCGGACCGTGGGCACCAAGGCGAGTCCCGGGCGCTCGGGCATCTCGCCACGCGTCCAGGTCGCACCGTTGTACGTGCCGCGGCGGCAGCGAACGA
>CAJMPM010000108.1 GCA_905215225.1 uncultured bacterium | reverse complement strand
CCCGCCCTGGCGGCTTCTTTTCCCCCCCCTCTCCCCCCTCCCCATCTCTCTACCCCCCTCTTGGCTTTCCCTCCCCCTCCCTTCCCCCCCAACACCCCCCCCCCCCCCCCCCCGGCCCCGGAGACCCTCCCTGCCGTCACTTGCTTCAAAGACTTTGTTACTCGCCGCTTCCGCGGCTCGAGGTCCCCGTTCTCCTCGGCGGGGTTGTCTAAGATTGTTGTTGAACTTCGGCCTTTGGCTCAAAGAAAAACGGGAGATGCGATCTGCATCCCCCGTTTTTGTTGCACCTACTCTAGGTCAATAAATTTGATGCTCAGAATCTTGCCGTCCTTGACGAGCATTCTGGCCATGGTGGGGCCTCGGGTGCCTCTGGGGTAGCTGGCGCTGCCCGGGTTGAGGACTAAGCAGCGGCCCACTTGGGCTTCTTTGGTTACGTGGGTGTGGCCGTTGATGGCTACGTCTACGGATCCCACCGGAAGGTCTTCGCGGTAGTGGGCTACGGCGAATTTGAGGCCTTCGTAGGTAAAGAGCGCAAGACGGTCTACATCGGGGCCGTAGTCGCGGTAGTAATCGTTGTTGCCCAGTACGGCCCGCACGGGGGCGATGGTGCATAGGTGCTCGTAGTCCATCTCTGACGTGAGGTCGCCAGCGTGGATAATCAGGTCTGCGCCCTCAAGCTCGTCCAGGAGCGCAGGCGAAAGATAGCCGCGGGTGTCCGAGATGATGTCGATGCGCTTGGCGCTTGCACTGTTCATGGGATCCCTTCCGCAAAAAACGATTCGGCAGATACATACAAAAAAGGCCCCACGGCTCCGCAGACGATGGGTCTACAGGGCTGCGAGGCCAGTGTGCTAGAGACTCAGGGCCTTCTTGAGCGGCACGACGCGGCGGCGCGAAACCGGCACGCGTTCGTCGACGCCCGTAATGCCCAGCTGGATGGCGCCCGAGGGCACCGTCTCGACGTCCGTAACGCACGCCAAGTTGACGATATAGCGGCGGTGAACACGGAAGAAGCCAAAATCGCAGAGCTTGGCCTCAAACTGCGCCAGTGAGGTCGTCGACAAAAAGCGATCATCGACGGTATAGATGCAGGAGTAATCGTCCTTGGCCATGATAAAGCGAATGTCGTCCACGGGAATGAGCACCTTGCGGCCGCCCTTTTCCACCGGGATACGCTCGATGGTCACCTTGCTGTCCGTAACCGGCTTGGCGCGTTGCATGACCTTCTCGATCGCGCGATCCAAGCGAGCTTCCTCGACCGGCTTCATCAGATAATCGACGGCATCCACGTCGAATGCCTCGACCGCATGGTCGCTATACGCAGTCACAAACACGATCGCCGGCGGTTTTTTGAGCTTATGCAGCGCCTCGGCAAGTTGCAGGCCCGAGGCACCGGGCATCGAGATATCGAGAAACACGACATCCACGCGACTTTCCATAAGCATCTCGATGGCGGAGCGGACGCTCGACGCCTCCGTGATCGTGCCGATCTTGCCCGTTTGCTCGAGCAGGAAGCGAAGCTCCGAGCGAGCCGGCGCCTCATCATCCACAATCATCGCACGCAGCATAGGGATAAAACCTTTCGTCAACTAACTACGCCGGGCATCCGTCGCATGACGTTGAGCCCGTAGCCTTTTATTTTACTCTTGAATGTCAAAGATGCTCTCTGACAAATCAAGATGAAGGAGCACTTTGGTGCCCTTGCCCGGCGCCGATTCGACACGCGTATAGGAGTGCGGCCCATAAAAGCGATGGATGCGCTCCGAAATATTGTGCATGGCCACACCGGCGCCGCCACCCTGGGGAGAGCTGGCGTCGGGACGGGCAGAGCGCTCGTCAAACAGTCTGGCGGCGGTACCCTCATCCATGCCCACGCCATTATCGGCCACGGCAATCAAGATTGCATCCTCGCCGTCTTGGTGAACGGTCACGTCGATCCTCAGGGCGTCGTCATCGCCCATACCATGACGCACGGCGTTCTCGACAATCGGCTGGATCACGAACGCCGGCACCAGCGTATCTTCCACGTCCTCGGACACATCGAACGTCGCAAGCACGCGGTCCTCGCCAAAGCGGGCCTTCTCAAAGGTAAGGTAGCGCTTGGTCTGTGCAACCTCGCGCGAAACCGGAATAAGCGATCCCGAGTTGTCGAGCGTGACACGATAGAACGATGAGAACTCACGAAGCAGTTCGCGGGCCCGCAGCGGGTCGGTGCGCGTAAACGATGCAATGGTGTTCAGCGTGTTGAACAGGAAGTGCGGGTTAATCTGCGCCTGCAGCGCACGCACCTCGGCGCGCGCCGTGAGTTCCTTTTGCACCTCGAGCTCGTGGATGGCGAGCTGCGTGGACAAGATCTCGGCAAAGCCCGAAGCAAGCGCGTACTGGGTACGGTCGACGGCGCGCGGGGTCTTGTAGTAGAACTTGAGCGTGCCGACGGTACGATCGCCCACCTTGATGGGGGCGATAATGCCGGCGGGGACTTGGTTGTGCGAGCCGTCCGAGCCCACGACATCCACCATACGGTTGAACGACTGCACGATGCCATGTTCGATAACGTAGCGTGTGGCAAGCGTGTGGATGGGAGAATCTGGCAGTAGTTTTTCCTCAAACTCTCCCGCGCAGGCCAACACGTTGCCCTCGTCGGTGATGGCCACCGTCATGGCGCGCGTCTCGGGCAAAATGCGCCGGCACACCAAACGCGCCGACTCCTGCGTCAGACCGCCCTTAATGTCCTCGAGCATGGCCGAGGCCACCGAGAGCGTCTCCTCGGTGTACTGGGAGCGCACCGAATCGGGATTGAGCGTCAAAAAGATAAAGATGCACAGAAAGATGCACAGCAGCGCGCAGGCAATCACCGTGGCGATCGGCTCGATACCGGTCACCAAGGCAAAAATAAAGTACACCAGCACGCAAATGGCGCAGGCAACGGCAATGATGCGAAAGATTGATATTGAACTATCGCGCTGGGCGCGGCGGTCGATCATTCGGCCCCCTCCAGGATACTGATCAGTTGTGCGTCACGCCAAAGCCCGTCCATGATCTTGGGCCAAAAGCTCTGGAAACGCAGGTAGCTTGCAGCGTTTTGGCGCGCATAGGCCTTTGCCTCGCCGATACCATGGCGCCAAATGCGCAGGTAGCCCTCATGCTCGCGGGTAAACACGCTGCGGACCATAGCGGTCTTGCGCACGCGGTCGTCGAGCTCGCGCGAAATCCACGGGCCCGGGTAGGGCATGAGCGATGCCGCCGTAACGGGAATGAGCTCCTTTTGATGCGCGGCGAATGTCAACTTGGCCCGTTCGTAGTACCAACGGTATACATCCTGCATAAAGCGCGGTGAGCGCTTTTCAGACTCCGGAGGCAGATGGCGCACGGTCCACTCGTTATCGAACCACACGTCGTAGCCAAACAAGCGCATGTTAAAGAGGTAATCCAAGTCCTCGCCGCGGGTGATAAACGGGTCAAAGGCCACACGCGTAAAGGCACGGGCGTGCAGGGCCATCAGGCCGCCGCACACGTAGTTGGAGCGCGAGATGCGGGTGCCCGAGAGCGCCTTTTTCATCCAACGGTTGAACTCGATGCGCTTGGTCCACCAACGATGGCAGATGCCCGCCTTGTCCGTGGGAGCCAGCGGCGAGCCGTCGCGATCGTAGAAATAGCCGCTCTTGACCAAGATCGGCAAGCCCTGACGCGTCTGCTGCCCCAACGCATAGGTCGCGCGCTTCATAAAGTCGGCGTCGATGACAGTCTCATCGTCATCCAAAAAGATAACCGCGTCATGCCCCAGCACGGCGGCACAGGCTAGCCCCATATTGCGGATGGCACCGTAGCCTCGCAGGCTCACGCACTCGCCCGAACCCTTGGGCGCGATCTGAGCAACCCGGTCTGCGATATGCGAGGCCTGGGTGTTGGTGACAACGGTGACCTTGAGCGCGGGATGCGCGTCGACAATCTCGTGCACGCGCAGTGACACATCGGCTGTGGCAGAAACGGGACAGACCACCAAAAGGATGATGCGCGGGATGTCACGTACCTGCTCAAGCGAGGCCAGGCAGCGGTCGAGTTCGGGATTGTCGGCGTTGAGTCGCGTCGAATGGTCATAGGTGCCAGGGGCGTTTGCGCAAGCGTCATCGCCCGCCCAATACGTTGGAATCACGACTGTGGCGTTCATGCCTTACCCTCCCTGCAACACAAAAACGGGGCGCCGCCAAACACAGGCGACGCCCCGCGACCTAGCTGATTCCATCATACCCACTTGGGCAAATCATTGCTCGCAAGTCGCAATGTTTATTGCGGATAACCCCAAAAGAGTACCGTGGACAGGCACAATAGCCGCTCGCTCCTATGCGGCATGCTCTGCCGCCCGAGTCATGCGGGACAGGCGGACCAGCAGCATAAAGCCAACAATCAGCAGCACGCCAATGGAAAGGACGCCCAGCGACGGGTTGCCGGTCAGCGAGGTGACGACCGACACCAGGAAGGTGCCCATAACGCTTGCATAACGACCAAAGATGTCAAAGAAGCCGTAGTACTCGTTGGACTTTTCCTTGGGGATAATGCGGCCAAAGTAGCTACGGCTGAGCGCTTGCACGCCGCCCTGGAACAGGCCGACCATAATGGCAAGCACCCAGAATTCGAAGGCGGTCTTTAGGAAGAATGCGGCGAACAGCACAATGCCCATGTAGGCGGCGACGGCCACCAGGATCATGTTGAGCGTGCCCACGCGTCCGGCGAGCTTGCCGTAGATGATGGCAGACGGAAAGGCCACAAACTGCGTAACGAGCAGCGCCAGCACCAGCTGGGTCGAGTCGATGCCCAAAGCCGATCCGTAGCTGGTAGCCATGGAAATGACCGTGTGGACGCCATCGATATAGAAGAAGAACGCGATCATGTAGACCAGCACGGTCTTGTTGTGGGCGATCTCGCGCATGGTGTGTCCGACCTCGGAGAACACACCGCCCACGATGTGGCCGATGGTGTCCTCGGGACCGCGCTCGCGACCGTACTTTTGCTTATAGGTGCGAATGAGCGGCAGGGTAAAGATGAGCCACCAGGCACCAGTGATGATAAACGACAGACGCGTTGCCAGCATGGTGGGGACGCCAAGAGCGGGGCCACCCATGATGAGCGCCAGGCAGATGACGAACGGCACGGTGGAACCGATATAGCCCCAGGCATAGCCCGAGCTGGACACGGCGTCCATGCGCTCGTCGGTGGTAATGTCGGGCAGCATGGCGTCGTAGAACGTCATAGAAGAGTTAAGGCCGATGGTGCACAGCACGTACACGGTCAAAAATGCCATGGCGGACATTGGGATAGCCTGCGCCAGGCAAAGAACCAGGCCCGTGAGGAAGAAGCCCAAGAAGAACTTGATCTTGTTGCCGGCGTAATCGGCAAGCGCGCCCAGAATGGGCATGAGCATGGCAATGACCAGCGAGGCGATCGTCTGCGCATTGCCCCAGGCGACCACCAGGTCGGCCGAGGAAGCGCCGGTATTGATGGCGTTAAAGTAAATGGGCACCACCGAGGTATTGAGCAGCACAAGGGCCGAATTGCCCACATCGTACATAACCCAGTTACGCTCGAGCTTGGTGTATTTCATGGACAGGGACCCTTCGTATTCGCCCGATATGCAGTTAGTTCATCGTACCCCAATTGTCCAGAACCGCCGGTAAGGATTCGGCAAAGGGGCACGCACGGGCCCTATTCCTCGCGGTCGAACTCCTCATCAGCATTACG